>CAJXVT010000001.1 GCA_913062575.1 uncultured Flavobacteriaceae bacterium
TCAAAAACCATGGTTGATTATTTAGAACAAAAAGAATCAATTAAACCGTTTTATAATAATTTTTCTGATATAGAAGGATTTAAAAAGCAGCTAAAAGAAAAAGCTACTTCTTTTAGCTTAGAAACAAGAAAAGTATTGGTTGCTGCTTTAAACAATCAATATAAGAATGTTGCTATTTCTGAAGAAACGCAAGCTAATATTGATCATTTAGCCAACGAAAAAACATTTACGGTAACCACTGGTCATCAATTAAACCTGTTTACAGGTCCTTTATATTTTTTATATAAAATAATCTCTGTGATTAATTTGGCAGAAGAATTGAAGGTGGAATTCCCAGCCAATGATTTTGTACCTGTATATTGGATGGCAACAGAAGATCATGATTTTGATGAAATCAATTACTTCAACTTTGAAAACAAAAAAGTACAATGGAATAGAACTGATGGAGGAGCTGTTGGACATTTTGATACTGACGGATTACAAACCGTATTTGAGCAGTTTTCAAAACAATTAGGAACTACAAGGAATGCAACGTTTTTAAAAAACTTATTTGAAGAAGGGTATTTAAAACACAACACTTTAGCAGAAGCAACACGATATATTGCAAATCAGCTTTTTGCAGAATACGGGCTCGTAATTGTTGATGGAGATGATAAAAACTTAAAACAATTGTTTACGCCGTTTGTAGCAAAAGAATTGACAGAACAAGTTTCATATAATGCTGTTTCAAAAACAATAACAAACTTAGAAAAAGACTATAAAATTCAGGTAAACCCAAGAGAAATCAACCAGTTTTATTTGAGTGAAAATTCAAGAGAGCGTATCATTAAAGAAGGAGATAGATATGTTGTAAACAATACTTCAATATCATGGAGCACAAGTGAGATACTTAAAGAAGTCAATGACTTCCCTGAAAATTTCAGTCCGAATGTGATTATGAGACCTTTGTATCAAGAAGTAATTCTTCCAAATTTAGCATATACTGGTGGAGGTGGAGAAATAGCGTATTGGTTAGAGTTGAAAGACTATTTTAATGAAGTGAATATTCCTTTTCCAATATTATTATTACGTAATTCAGTTCAAGTAGTTTCTACTAAACAGCAAAAGAAACTAGATGGATTGAAAGTTTCTACTGAAGAGTTATTCTTGAATACCAATGACTTATTGAAGAAAAAAATCAATGAAAACTCTGGTATTGAATTTAATTTTTTAGATGCAAAAACATTGTTAGAACAACAATTTTTAGCATTAAGAAGAGTGGCAAATGAAACTGATGTTTCGTTTGTAGGAGCTATAGATGCACAAGAGAAAAAACAATTAAACGGACTAGCTAATCTAGAAAAGCGTTTGTTAAGAGCAGAAAAAAGAAAGCAAAAAGACTTGGTTATTCGTATTTCTGAAATTAAAAATCAATTATTTCCAAACCAAAGTTTAGAAGAACGTCAACGTAATTTCTCTGAATATTATTTAGAATATGGAGACAGTTTTATAAAATCCTTAAAGGATTCACTAAAACCTTTGGAGTTAGAGTTTACAATTCTAGAGTTATAAAATTAAAAAAGAGCTACGTACTGTAGCTCTTTTTTATTGCACTTTATTTCCGTTTATAAATGTTTGCTCAATTTTAATTTGATCTAATTCAGAAGTCAATATTTTAAATGGGTTTTTATCTACAATAATAAAATCTGCATATTTCCCTTTTTCTAAAGAACCAATTTTGTCTTCCATATGTAATTGCCAAGCAGCATTTATAGTCATTGCTTTTAATCCGTTTAAAAGTGAAATCTTCTGATTCAGCCCCAAAGTATCTCCTTCTTTTGTTTGCCTTAACATAGCAGTTTGAATTAAATGAAAGGGCTTGCTCTCAAACATGGGTTGATCTGCATGCATAGAATATTTTAATCCTAATTGTTGTGCAAATCCAATAGGTAAAATTTGTTGAGAACGCTCTTTTCCTAGAATATCATTAGACAATGCTTTTCCGTAAAAATACAAGTGATTGGTGTGGAAACTAGGAGTAATGTTCAAACGCTTCATTGCTAATAAACTTTCTTTAGTTAGTAATAAGCAATGCTCAATTCGATGTCTGAAAGAAGAAATATTGGTTGTTGAATTAATGCTGTCAAAAGCTTTTAATAGATGTTGACTAGAAATATCTCCTTGCGAATGAAATGCAATTTGCCAACCTTTTTTCTGATAAGTATTGATAAAAGTATAGATATCAGATTCTTTGATTAATGGTTTTCCTCTAGATCCTTCTTTAATGTGTAATCCGTTTTTTGTCAAGTCAGAAACTAAATAAGGTGCATTCATAAACATTGAACCAGTATAAGGAGACCCATCATACCAATGTTTTATACCAACAATATTATAGAAATCATTGATTGTTTTTTTCTCAGGTAATAAAAAATCTCTGTCGTGTCTGATATAGATAAAATGTCTAGGGAGTTGACTTCTTTTTGGTAGCATTCCTATTGCAGCTAACAACTGGTTTAAAAACGTAGGTTTTTTATCAGATAAATGTTGGTACAAACGCAACGGCTTTGCATCATTAATTGTTAAGCCAGCAGAAACAACAGTGGTATTTCCGTTATTTGCATATGTTTTTAAGGTTCTTGTAGTTGCATCAATTAAATAATTTGATGTCAATACTTCTTCTTTTAAAACATTTAAAATTGGCATAAAAGCTTCTTGTTCTGCAATCAATCCAGTTAGATTACCATTGCTGTCTTTTTCGTAATAGCTATTTGGTGAAGGATTTTTAGTTTCTTTTGTTATTCCAGCTTTTTCAAATGTTTTTGAATTGGCCCAATACGTATGCATACTTTGTGATATTAATAATACAGGATTGTTTGGAGCAATTTCATCCAAAAAAGAAATGTTTGGAGAAATTAAATCTTCGACTAAAAGAGGGTCAATTCCTTTGCAAATAATCCATTCGCCTTCTTTTTTTGTTTGTATTTGTTCTTTTAAATATGTCCAAACTTCGTTGTTAGAAGCATGCTTGAATCCAGATAAATCAATCATGTTATGAAAAAAAGAAGACAGCGCAACATGAGAATGGCTATCAATAAAACCAGGTAAGACTGTTTTGTTTTCTAAGTCGACAATCTTTGTATTCGCAGTTTTATGTTTTTCAATTTCTTTTAGGGTTCCAATAGCTTCAATAATTCCATCTTTTACAAACATTGCTTCTGCAGTTGGTTGTAAGGAATCTAGTGTGATAATATTGCCATTGATGTAAATTGTAGCTTCTGCTTTTTTGAAATCTGATTTAATAGCGTAAAAAATAATATAGATGCAAGCAGAAAGAATGATAAGAAAATATAGTTTGCGTTTCATAGAAATTGAATAGTTGTACTCAAATATAATAAAGATTTGCGTTAAAATAAAAGCGTTTCACAATTCGCTAGCTCTTTTTTATTGTACTATTTTTGCAGAATGACAGCAATCAGTAAGAAATTTCACGAGAACAATATTCATAATAAAGATTACAATTTTTCTGAACTTATAGCCGCGAATCCAGCATTGAAAACATTTGTTTTTGAAAATGATTATGGAAATACTACCGTGGATTTTTCTGACCCTAAAGCAGTAAAAGAAATCAATAGATCTTTATTGATGGCCTATTATAATGTGAAACTTTGGGAGTTTCCAGATGAGAATCTATGTCCACCAATTCCTGGTAGAGTAGATTACATACATCATGTAAATGATTTGTTAGTTGCTTCAGGTATTACAGCAAACATTAGTGTTTTAGATATTGGCACTGGAGCAACATGTATTTATCCATTATTAGGTAATGCTGCGTATGGTTGGACTTTTGTTGGTGTAGATATCGATTTAGATTCTTTAGATGCAGCACAAGATATCATTGATGATAATGAGTTAGATACGAGTATTAAATTACGACAACAGTTTGATGAAAATAATATTTTGACTGGAGTTATTGAAAAAGAAGATGCTTTTACAGTAGCAGTTTGTAACCCGCCATTCTATAAATCTGCAGAAGAGGCACAAGGAGCAAACAGAAGAAAGACTCGGAATTTAGGAACGAATGCCGTTCGGAATTTCGCGGGGAATAATAACGAGTTATGGTATGTTGGTGGAGAGAAAGCCTTTTTACACAATTACTTATATCAAAGTTCTTTGTTTAAAGAGCAATGTACTTGGTTTACTTCTTTAGTTTCTAAAAAAGAAAATGTAGAGAGTTTACAGAAGTCGGCTAAGAAATTAGGCGTACAAGAATTCAAAGTAATTCCGATGCAACAAGGAAATAAAGTAACAAGAATTGTAGCCTGGAAATATTAAACAATTACCAGTTACCAAAGTTCAATATTTTCTGATAACTGATAATTGTTTACTGATAACGGTTTTTACTTAAATTGTTGATGTAACTCTACAAACTGCTTTGTAGTTCCACTCGTGAACGGAATCAAATAGAAGCTATATGAATGCTTCTTAGTTCCTTTTATTTGATACTTTTCTTGAGGTTTAGAATACCAACTATCATCTCCTGCTAAACCACGTTGAGCCATATCTATATTTAATTGTACTAGGTTTTGTTCTTTAATATCGATTGTATGCTTGCTAAAATTAGCATTTTTATTTTCCTTCGTATAATTCAAATCATCTGTAATATCAAAATCTTCATTAGGCATATGAAGCGCAGAAATACTCAATCCTTTTTGTGATGGAGAAGCGACTAACAATCCATTGTTTTCTGAATTCATAAATGCCATCCAACGTATATCTGTTCTGTTTCCATTTTCTTGCGGACGAACATATGGAACATAAAAATTAGAAACTGTACTATTAAAAACATCTATAAATGTTGACGTTTTTCTGTCCTGGTAGTTTTCCCAAGGACCACGACCGTAATATTGAACTTTGTTAAACTTTTTAGGGATTTGTAAACGCATTCCAACTCTTGGAATATCACCTTTATATGCTGACGGATCTAAGTTGTTTTCTATTTTAATAACACCATTTCCGTTAATTGTATAGCTAGTGGTATGTGTAGTGTTTACACCAGGTAATTGATAGTTTACACGTACTTGCATTACATTATTTTCTAGTTTTTCAGATTCAAACTTGGTTACTTTGGCGTTTAGTGTAGCATTTTTCCATTCAATATTTCTTTTTTGCATTTTACTACCTAAGTCATTGTCTGTTGGTGCTCTCCAAAAATTAATTTTCGGCCCTTTTTTAGATTTCAAGAACTCTTCATCTTTAAAAATATAAGAAGTAATTTGCCCTCTTCTCTTATCAAATTCAACTTTGATGTAATTATTAGATGCAATAAAAATATTTTTTCTGTCTGTTGATTTTAAATACCAACCGTTATCAATTACAGTTTCCTTTTCTTTGAACTTCTTGGTTAAATAGATTTGCTCTCTAGCTACTTCATGTCCTTTAGGTAATAAGCTCCATTTGCTTTTTGTAGTTGCAGAAAGTTCTATGAAATACTCAGTGTTGTCTTTAAATGTAATGCCTTCTAGTGGAATTCGAACCAATTTACTAGTATGTGATTCTACATCAATATCTTTAATGTTAATCGTCTTTAAAATTGCTCCATTGGCTTTAACGATGGCTTTAAAATCAAATTGATTTAGATTGGTGAAGTCGTATAGGTTCTCAATTAAAATACGTTGCTCGTTAAATTTGTTATCTCCTAAATCTTTAAAGTTGATGTATTCATGTGCTTTCTTCACTTCAAACAATGCAGGTTGCGGACTTCTATCTGGAAATACAATTCCGTTGTTTAAAAACGAATTGTCTGTTGGCATATTTTCCCCAAAATCTCCTCCATATGCATAGTATTTTTCTCCTTTTTCATTGGTTTTGTATATGGCTTGATCTACCCAATCCCAAAGAAAACCTCCTTGTAAATTGTCGTATTTTTCTATAATTTCCCAGTAATCAGCGAAGTTTCCAGTACTATTTCCCATCGCATGCGCATATTCACTAGGAATAAATGGTCTGTCTGTTTTATTTTCTCCCACACTTTTAAAACGTGCTGGTGATGGATATTGAGGAACGATGATGTCAGTATTCCAGTCCATATCATATAAATTTCCATCTCTATCTTTATATGGGCGTTCATATTGTACAGGTCTTTTAGATTTGTCTAAAGCTTTGATAGCTCTATAGCCATCATAAAAAACAGTTCCATTTCCAGCTTCATTTCCCATAGACCAAATAATAACTGATGGATGATTTTTATCTCTCTTTACCATTCTGGTCATTCTATCTACATGTGCTTTGGTCCAATTGCTTTTCTTGGCTAATGAATGTTTTCCATAATACATTCCGTGAGATTCTATATTGGCTTCATCAACAACATAAATTCCGTAGATGTCACACAATTCATAGAAACGTCTAGAACGTGGATAATGTGCCAAACGAACAGCATTGATGTTATTCTCTTTCCAAAGTGTAATATCTTTCAATAATACTTCTTCACTCAACACATGTCCCGTATTCGGATCTGCTTCATGAGCATTGACACCTTTTAAAGTAATTACTTGTCCGTTTACTAATAACAAACCATTTTTAATTTCTACTTTTCTAAAACCAATATTACGTTCAGTAATTTCTAGTAAGTTTCCTTTTGCATCTTTAGTAGTAATTTGCAATCGGTATAAATTTGGATGTTCTGCACTCCATTTTCTAGGCCTGATTACATTGGTTGAAAAATGAGTTATTTTACGTTCGTTTGGAGAAACGGCGGTAATATTTGTTTGTTCAGCAATAACATGTTCTCCATCAAGTAATTGATAAGAAACATGAACTTCTTTATTTCTTTTTCCGTGGTTTTCTAAATTGACACTCAATTTTAAAAATCCATGTGTATTTCCTGCGTCTAAAGTAGATACCACTTCAAAATCTTGAATTCTAGTTTTTGGCTGTGCGTATATATAAACATCGCGCTCGATTCCGCTTATTCTCCAAAAATCTTGTGCTTCTAAATAACTTCCGTCTGTCCATCTAAAAATCTGAATAGCAACAGTGTTCAAACCCTTTTTTAGCGCTTTTGTAATATTGAATTCACTTGGTAATTTACTCCCTTGAGAATAGCCAATGTATCTCCCATTGATCCACACAAATCCTCCAGATTTTATTGCACCAATATGTAGAAAAATTTCTTTACCATTCCATTTATTATCTATCTTAAAATCTCTTCTATACGAACCAACTGGATTGTAGGTATGTGGTACTTTCCCTGGATTCTTAGGGTAAATTCTATCTACCAACTCCATATCATCAGCAACCATGGCTTTGTAATCTGAAAACTCATATTGATGATTTGTGTAAATAGGAACTCCAAAACCTTCAACTTCCCAGTTAGATGGAACTTTAATTTCTTTCCAATCACGTAAAGGCAATGTTGGGTTCATAAATTTTGTAGGTCTATCCGCCGGATTTCTCACCCAGTTAAATTTCCAAGTACCATTTAATGATTGTTTAAAAAGAGGTGTGTTTGCTTTTAAGTTATTTAAAGAGGCAAAAGATGTAAAGCTAGCATGAGCATCTTCTTTGTTTTCTGCAATTACTTGCTCATTTTCTATATAATGCCAAATATCTTTTTGTTGTGCAGTTATATTAATAGATACTAAAAATAGGAGTAGAGTGGTTGTATATCGATTCATTTGAAATTATTGAATTTCAAATATAAAAAAATCGAAGATAGCAGTCTTCGATTATTTTATCTCTTTTTGATAAGAGGTCTTCTTTTTCTCAACAATCATCCCATCTCAACTAAAAAATTGTGTAAATAATTTTTCATAGTTAGAATTTAATGTTAATGTTTTGTTAACATCAAAAGTAGTGCCAAAACTTTCTCAATAAATTACTCTCAAAAGTTTAAGTTAAATTGTGAGATGTAAATTACTGTTTTATAGATGTTTGATTTAAATTAGGGAGTCTTTTTTCAATTGTTGAATCAATTTATTTAAGCTCTTGTTTATTGATGATTCTAAACCAACTTGCCCGTAAACCTCTAATTCTCCTTTCCAAATAACAGTATTTGAAGTATATTCTAAAATACTAATTTTAAAACGTATTGATTCAATAATAGTTGGAGTTCTATAGCTAATTCCAGTTTGCTTAATAATCATTAACTGATTGGGATTGTAAGATTTAATCTTATTTAGAAACTCTTGATCAGTTTCTAGAGAAAGAGAATTCTTAGACGCATACCTTCCATCAATTTTGCTATTTTTAAAAGCTGTCATTAATTTATTTGATAATTTATTTGTAAATTTTGTTGCTTTTGCTTCTGACTGTATTAATACGAATACGTTACTTAATTTTTGATTAGAGTTATCTGCTTTATTGCTTATTACTTTTATTGAAGTACAACTGTAGGTTATTGCTATTACTAACAAATAAACAAATAGGAATCTTTGTTTCATGAAATAGATTTTTAATTGAATCTTTTCATTTCAAAATTGATGCCAAAAAACCTTGCGAATTGCAAGGTTTTAATTTTATAAAAATAGATTCGTTTTATTAACGAAGCTTAATTTTTTTTAAAGCGATCTTCAATGTTTTTGAAAGATCAACAACAGTTTTTGATTCTATTAATTTTGGCAACCCTAATTTATCTGTTTCTTCTTTACTGAGACCTTCTCTTTCAATCAAACGATTTAATAAACTATGTGCCATACGTAAATGTATATCATTTGGAGGAGTTGTAGCTTCAATTCCTTTTATCGTCTTTGGGCTTGTATTTGTCTCTATTATTGGGATGTCTTGACGTACAGGATTTCCTTGAAATACATTTTCAAAAGTAGGAGCATTGGCTGTTCTAGCACCTAATCCCCAAGATTCCTTAGGAATGTCTAGCATTGTAAGAATTGTTGCTATAACAGAAGTATGGTCGTATGGTACCGCTCCTTCAGCGCGAAACACTGTAGATTTTTGTACACGGGGTGATACTAAAATTAAAGGAACACGAACTCCAAATCGTTTGAAATCAAATTGACATTCATTTATTTCAGGTTCAGGTGTCCCGTCACTCTCCCAAGGTTGTTTTGCACAAGGAGTTGGTCCTACATGGTCATAAGTACCTCCATGTTCATCAAAATTGATGATAAACAAAGTATTATCCCACGCTTCTTTGTTAGAGGTTAGACTATCATAAATCTTTTTAACAAATGTTTCTCCAGGAACCAGATTTGTTGGTGGATGATAATCGCTTCCGTTCACTCCATAATCTTTGTCGTTAATTGGAAAATCTAAGCCCCATTCAGGTTCTAAAAAACAAACTTTTGGTAAAGTGCCAGCTTCTGCTCTTTCAAAAAAAGTATCTATTTTATCAAAGTGTTTGTCAAATGATTTATCTTGTAACTGGCTCATTAAATCGCGTGTATAGGCATAACCTTCAAGTCCCAATAAATCTTCCCACCAAGTCCCTTTACTGTAATAATGCATCCAATCTGAAGGTTGGTCTAGTTTATGCTCACTTAGTACATTCCACATCGTTTTCTGGTTAAATTGTTTTCCAACTGGTTGACTAAGGTGTGGAGGAATGTAACTAAAATCTCTATTATTAACAAAGGCTTCGAGTTTTCCTTGATCATTAATTCCTAAAGAATTTCCTGATGCTGCAAATGCGCGATTACAATTAGTTTGTGTTGGAACTGAACAAAAATAATGGTCTGAAACTCCAAAGTTTTTGGCTAGACCATTAAGCACAGGCAATTCTCCCGGAGTATAGGTTTGCATAATTTGATGAACTTGATCATTATAGGTTGCAAAGTCATTATAGAAACCACCCATTGTAGGTTTTTTTCCACAAGGTTGATTATCACTTGTACCAAACAGTTGAGCATTTACGTGATTGTATTCTTCATGTGGATCATGAATGGGTACATTCATATTATCAACTCCTTTGACTACATAATGTTTCTGCCCTTTATTGTCTAAATTGAAGTAGGTTTTTTCTTTAAGCCCGTTATAACTTGGTATATCTTGCTTTGGGATATTAACTAACGGTTGTTCTTCATCGTATAACCAACCTAATAATTGATCTAAAGAGCGATTCTCTAGCATTAAATAGACGATGTGTTTAATTTCACTTTTCATAATGTAATAAATATTTATTGATAATAATTTCTTAGAAAGTTATGAATAATATTGGTTCAATCTTCAGACTTTTTCAAAAACAGGTATTTCTACCTTTTAAAAATTAACTCAGAAAAACCTCACATCTGACTGAATTCATTTCAGTACTGCGAGGTTTTTCTGAGTTAATTAATGAAGAAAAAGAATTGTAACTGCTAGCTAACGGGTACTGGGATTTCCTTTTCTTTTGGAATGGTAACCGCTCTGAGTTTTTTTATTTCCAATTCATGCAGCTCTTTTTCTAATTGCGCTCTGGTTTCTGCATAGGCAGGGTCATAGGCTAAATTGGTGATTTCTTGCGGATCATTAATCAGGTCATATAGTTCATATTGGTTGTAATACGTACCTAAAGTATCAAAGTAAATATCATACTTCCATTTTTCTGTTCTTATACAACGAATACGATTTGCAGCATTTACCAATGACCAACTATTGTTAGAACCTGCTTTGGTATCATCATAGGTAAACAGAATGCTTTTTTGTACTGGTGTGTTATCTTCTAATATTGGTAGTAAACTTGTGCCAGCTAGACCCGTAGGCGGGTTTTCTATGTTTGCAATGTCTATAAATGTTGGGAAAATATCTGCCAAAGTTGCCAAAGAGAACGAATTTTTCTGCTTTTGATCCTTAAACAATATCGGGTTTGAGATTACCAGCGGTACTCTGATAGCTTCTTCATAAGCAACATATGTTTTTTGACGAAGACCACCATGTGCCAATCCCATTTCTCCATGATCTGATGTAAACGTTACAATTGCAGTATCTGCTAACCTTTTACCAGCGGTATCTTTGGCATACAGCTCATGAATAAATGTGCCTATTTCTCTGTCTACTTCTTTTATTAAGTTTGCATAAAAATTAATGTAGTTTAACTTTTTTTCATCCGTTGGTAGTGGGCCTAATCCAGCATTCATGGCAAGGAGTACTTGCTCTTGAGCCATTGGTTTTTTAGTACGTAGTAAGTCTTCATTAATCGTGTCTGGTAATCCAACCTCTCTGCTAGACCAACTTCCTTCATGGTATCCAGAAGTTCCAGCTGTTTTAGGATATGCCAATACATCATGTGGGTTTACTAATGAAAGAACTAAACAATAGGGTTGGTGTATTCCTTTTGCTCTTTTGGCTTTTACTTCTTTCAAAAATTTAATGGCTTGTGCGGTATATTTAGCATCGTGATTGGCATAACCACCACCAAAATTTAAAGGATCAACATCTTCTCCGGCATCTGGTGCTACCCAACCCATAGCTGCAAAAAGAGATATGTCTTCTGAGTTAAGTTGATCGTAATTGGTGGTGCCTCCATTGGCGGCAACTCCTTTACTCATATGCCATTTTCCACGATATTGTACATCGTAACCATCGCTCCAAAGCGTGTTCATAATGGTGGGTATAGAAGTGTCTAATGTTACTTCTGACGGTGATAAAGGACCGCCTTCTGTTAAAGTTTGTGTAACACCATGTTTGGCAGGATACAATCCTGTAAATAAAGTAGTTCTACTTGGAGAACACATACAGGTATTACAAAATGCTCGATCAAAACTAAAGCCATTCTTTTTTAGAAAAGTAAGTGTTGGTAGGTTTTTTTCTTCCCATCCAGGTGGAAAATGTTGTGTTGCACGTTGCTCGTCGGTAACGATTAAAATCATGTCTGGTTTATGTCCAATTTGCGATAATTTTTCTTTCATGTTTTTCATGTTTTCTATTTTTTTAATGTTGCGTTAAATGATGCTGTTGTTTTTGTATTGGTAATCGTGTCTTTTGACACATAGATCCCTAAAATATTATTCTTATATGCTGTATTAGCCGTGGTAATCATAGATGCTGGATATGAAATGTTGTTCCAAACAGCTTCTGTAAAAGAGCCATCAGAATTTCGATGTACACTTACTTGTGATGCACCTAGTTCTAAACCATCTGCCGTAACCCAGTCAACAGGCATGTTGTATCCATTGTCAATTGCACTCGTAATTCCTTCAAAATGAGTGATGATAGTACTGGTAGGATCGTTATTATAATTGAAAGCTTTGAAGTGGGTAAATTGTTTTGTTGATGCATTGTAATCAACTAAAAATCCTTGACTCAATTCTCCACGTACGTGTGTGCTAAATCCCCCAGATAGTGTATAATTGTTATTTCCATTATACCAGATTCCATAGAGTGAAGTACTGTAGGAGTTGGCTACCATATAGGTGAAACTGGTGTGGGTTTTTAGATCATAAATAAATGAAAATCCACTGGTAGGTTTGTGTTTAAGGTCATAATTACCAACAGCCAAATCTCCCATGGTGCTATGCATGAACACATCATATACGTCACCTTTATCTACGTCACTTGGTCTAATGGTGATCCATTTTCCATTTCCATTAATCGATCCTTCATACAGAAAACCTAAGTTTCTATTTCCTGTGGATACTCGTTTATAAGCGCCGACCACACGAATGTTTCCTTTGGTAGCATTGTTTGGTCCATAGCAAGATGTTAGTGTTACATCGTTAAATTTTGTGGAGCTGTAATCTAGTTGGTACCAGGTTCCTGAATTACCAGAATTACTTAATGGCCCCTTGTAAATGACACCATGTGTGATGCTATCATTTTTGACTGTAAAAGTACCAGCGATATATACATCTTTAGAATCGAGTACACCTCTAATGCCTTGTATACCCGTAATATTAGCATTTGGATCGTTAAATGACATGTACTTGACATGTTCATTAGTACCTTCTTTTTGTTCTTGTTTACAAGCTATGATGCTTATTAGTAATGAGGAAATCAAAATTATTTTTTTCATAATAGTTTTTTTTAAATTCTGTGGTTAAAAAGGGCAAATTTAGTGGTGAAGTCTTGTCGTTTAAATTATGAACAAGTATTCTGTAGATACTAAAGCCCTATTTTATTCGGTAGTTTTTCTATCGCTGTTTTATAGCAAGTTATGAAAAATAAACACCTGAAAACTAACCGTTTATGAAAACAGGTATAAATACTCAGGTGTTTTCTAGTACAGTTTAGATATAAAAAAACCTCGCAATTTGCGAGGTTTTTAAGGTGTGTTATGAGATTCTGAAACAGGTTCAGAATCTGGTTTTATTATAAGTGAATCACTTCATCATAAGCATCTGCAACAGCTTCCATAACTGCTTCACTCATTGTTGGGTGAGGGTGAATTGTTTTCAGTACTTCATGCCCTGTTGTTTCTAACTTACGTCCTAAAACAGCTTCAGCAATCATATCTGTAACTCCAGCTCCAATCATATGACAACCTAACCATTCGCCATATTTTGCATCAAAAATTACTTTTACAAATCCATCTGGTGTTCCAGCAGCTTTTGCTTTACCAGAGGCAGAGAAAGGGAATTTACCAACTTTTAATTCGTAACCCGCTTCTTTTGCTTGTACTTCTGTCATACCAACAGATGCAATTTCTGGAGTAGCGTATGTACAACCAGGAATATTTCCATAGTCAATAGCTTCTGTATGTAATCCTGCAATTTTCTCAACACAAGTAATTCCTTCAGCAGAAGCAACGTGTGCTAAAGCTGGTCCAGGAACTACATCACCAATAGCATAATAACCTGGTAAGTTAGTTTGGTAGAAATCGTTGACTAAGATTTTATCTCTATCAGTAATAATTCCAACATCTTCCAATCCGATGTTTTCAATATTTGTTTTAATTCCAACTGCAGATAAAACGATATCTGCTTCTAAAATTTGTTCTCCTTTTTTTGTTTTTACAGTCGCTTTTACACCAGCACCAGAAGTATCTACAGACTCAACAGATGAGTTCGTCATTACTTTAATTCCGGCTTTTTTGATAGAACGCTCAAATTGTTTTGAAACATCTTTATCTTCTAAAGGCACTACGTTAGGTAAAAATTCTACAATAGTAACATCAGTTCCCATTGAGTTGTAGAAATGTGCAAACTCAACTCCAATTGCACCAGAACCTACAACAATCATAGATTTAGGTTGTGTTGGTAATGTCATTGCTTCTCTATAGCCAATTACTTTTTTACCATCTTGTGGTAAGTTTGGTAAAACTCTAGAACGTGCACCAGTTGCAATAATAATATGATCAGCACTATACTCAGTTACTTTTCCATCTTCTGCAGTTACATCTACTTTTTTACCAGTTTTAATTTTCCCAAAACCATTAATAATATCGATTTTGTTTTTCTTCATTAAAAAGGCAACACCTTTACTCATTCCTTCTGCAACATTACGACTACGTTTTATAACAGCATCAAAATCTTTATCGATTGCTTCTGCTTTTAAACCATATTCATCTACATGCTTTAAATACTCATATACTTGTGCAGATTTTAACAATGCTTTTGTAGGAATACAACCCCAATTTAAACAGATTCCACCTAAGTTTTCTTTTTCTACTACACCAACTTTAAAGCCCAATTGAGAAGCTCTAATTGCTGTAACATAACCTCCAGGTCCACTTCCAATAATTAGTACGTCGTATTTCATTGTATATGTTTTTATGATTTTATGTTGAAACTTCTCGACTTAACTCGAAGTGACATTTTGTTATTTTATTTTTTGTTGGATACAAATTTAAGCATTAGAATCGAGTTTGCTTCTCAATGTAACTAATAAATAATTTTGTGTATTGAAAACTTATGAAGGATTCAGTACAACATCTTTTATGAATCTTTTTTTACAGTAAATTGATATCACATAATTAACCAGTAAATGCACCATAGCAATAGATACTATGGTATGTGGTGAAACACCCCAGAATTTATATGGGAAATAATAGGTCCAAACTCCAAAGTAGATGGTAATTATTTCTCCCACTGTTGGAAAAACAAGAACGATAGCAAAGATGTACATTAATTTTTTACTTCTAGTTGGTTTTGATAAGCTCTTAAAAATTTTAGTTTCCAAATTGTACATAAATGTAAAGGCTAACATCCAAACAAAAAACAAATATTTTGGTAATTGCGTATTGATATCATGGTATTCCCAATACCCGAATTTAGTTCCATAATACTCAATTACTGTTCCAAGTGTTCCGGTAACTAACATGCCAATAACTGGAATCACTACATTTTGTTTGTCAACTCGATATTTATTAATACGATACGCAATTCTTAGTCCTAAAATAATAGTTACCAAAGTTTGTTCCTTGTATAAAAGGCCAATTACAATCGCGGCTATAATTACTTTTAGTAAATAAACAAGGGTATGCTTCATAGCAATTTTAAAATCTGAATTCATAGGGTTACATTTTTTTTGGTACATTAATTCCTAATAAAGAGAATGCTGATTTAATAATATCGCTCACTTTTTTAGATAGTTGTACACGTAATACTTTTTTATCTTGATTTTCTTCTCCTAAAATGGATACGTTTTGGTAAAAAGAATTGAATTCTTTTACTAAATCGTAGGTGTAATTAGCAATCAATGCAGGCGAATGATTTTTTGCTGCAAGCTGAATTACTTCAGGGTAATTTTCTATAATTTTTATTAATTCTTTTTCTTTTTCGTGTAATTCAATTCCTTTTACAGCTTTTGAATAGTCAAAAGTAGCTTTTCTTAAAATTGACTGAATTCTAGCGTATGTATATTGAATAAAAGGCCCAGTGTTTCCTTGAAAATCTACAGACTCTTTTGGGTCAAATAAGATTCGTTTTTTAGGGTCTACTTTTAAAATGTAATATTTCAACGCTCCTAAACCAATGGTTTTGTACAAGCTTTCTTTTTCTGCATCAGAATAACCATCAAGCTTTCCTAAATCTTGTGATAGAGCTCTAGCAGTATCTGTCATTTCTAACATTAACTCATCTGCATCAACCACAGTACCTTCTCTAGATTTCATTTTCCCAGAAGGTAAATCTACCATACCATAACTTAAATGAAACAATTCATCAGCCCATGAATAGCCTAATTTTTTTAAGATTAAAAACAATACTTTAAAGTGGTAATCTTGCTCATTTCCAACAGTATATACCATTCCGTTTACATCTGGATAATCTTTAGAACGTTGAATTGCAGTACCAATATCTTGAGTCATATAAACCGCAGTTCCGTCAGAACGCAACACGATTTTCTCGTCCAAGCCATCATCGGTTAGATCAATCCAAACAGAGCCGTCTTCTTTTTTAAAGAATACACCATTTTTTAACCCTTCTTCTATATTGTCTTTTCCTAATAAATAAGTGTTGCTTTCATAATAATAAGAATCGAAATTAACGCCTAAGTTTTTATAGGTGGCATCAAAACCAGCATACACCCATGAGTTCATCATTTTCCATAACGCTACTACTTCCTCATCTCCAGCTTCCCATTTTAATAACATTTGCTGAGCAGCAATAATTAAAGGTGCTTGTTTTTTAGCTTCTTCTTCTGTAGCTCCTTTTGCAACTAGTTCACTAATTTCTTTTTTATATTCTTGGTCGAACTTTACATAGTAATTTCCGACTAATTTATCACCCTTCAATCCTGTAGATTCTGGAGTTTCTCCAGCTCCATATCTTTGCCAAGCCAACATCGACTTGCAAATATGAATTCCACGATCGTTAATGATTTGTGTTTTATATACTTTCTTCCCTGATGCTTTAATGATTTCTGCAACCGAGTATCCTAATAAATTATTACGGACATGTCCTAAATGCAGAGGTTTATTTGTATTTGGTGAAGAATATTCCACCAATACAGCATTTTCTTCAGATGGAGTTACAAAACCGTAAGTATCATTTTTAGCAATAGAACTAAACGAATTTAAATACAATCCATCTTCAATTACCAGGTTCAAAAAACCTTTTACTACATTAAAACGTAATACTTCTTGTACGTTTTCTACAATGTAATTTCCTAAGTCGTTTCCAATCTGAACAGGGTTTCCTTTTTTATAGCGTAACATAGGGAAAACCACCACTGTAATATCACCTTCAAACTCTTTACGAGTTGATTGAAACTCTACAGAAGGAATTTCAGTTTCGTATAAAGAAGAAAATCCTTTTTTTACAGCGCTTTCTATTAGGGTTTGTATACTCATAGGTAGTTTAAAATTGAAGTGCAAAATTACATAATTTATTTGATTTTTTGCGGCAAATTTTTGGCTGTAAATTTAAACTGATTCTTGTTTAGAATAATGCTAAATTTGCAGTCTTATGAAAGACATGAAAACGAGATTGGAAGAGTTGCCTAAATTGGCAGAAGAAACAAAAAAAGAGACCAAAAAATATTTCTCTAATTTAAAAAGGAGAACACCTAAGAATTTAGATTATGTAATGCAAGAATTACACGATGCTGAGTTTAAGAAAACGGACTGCTTAGCTTGTGGAAACTGTTGTAAAACTACAAGCCCAATTTTTACAGAGAAAGACGTTGAACGTATAGCGAAGCATTTAAGAATGAAAGTAGCTAAGTTTGAAAGTCAATACTTAGAACGTGATGATGATGATTTTATGGTATTGAAATCTGCGCCATGTAACTTTTTTGACGAATCAGATAACTCCTGTTTTATCTATGATGTTCGCCCAAAAGCATGTTCAGAGTATCCGCACACCAATCGTAAGAAATTTATTCAAATTACAGAATTAACTTTGGCTAACACAGAAGTTTGTCCAGCAGCCCATAGTATTGTAGAAGAATTAAAAAAGAAACTCCCTTTAGTGTCGAAAATTAAAAAAAGAAGGAGTTAATTTTATTAAGAGCTGGTAGGTTTACCTTTTAAGCGTTTTTCAACTTTTTGTTTTATCAACGTTAATCTCTTCATAATATCCATAATTGCAGGATCTTTTTCCTCTTTATAGATCTCATTTAAGCCCAAGATTAATTCTTTTGCTTCTCTTGAAATGATTATTCTTTCATTTGTTGTTAACGCTTTTAAACTTGTTTCTTCAAATTTTAAAGCTCTTTCTACCAACGTGCTCATTATTTTTAAAAATTTATATCGTTATTGATTACTCCTTTAACTTCTTAACAATTTATAGTTGAGGTCTTTGGATCTTCAAGTTTCGTTTTTAATTATCAAGGAAACTGCTTAGACCTACTTTTAATGTAAGTTAGTAAACATACAAAATGTTTTATAAAGTTAATAAAAAAAAATAAATTAAATTTCATATCAAATTTAAAGAGTGAAAAATGTTATTTAATTTTCTTATTTTTAGGAAAAATATTTCTCCTTGGAAACAATTATTAACTATTTCGATACCATTCCATCTTTACATAGAAGTTTGATTCTTGTAGGTGGAATTACTTTTTTTTGGCTTTTAGAAGGAGCTTTACCACTTTTTAAATTCAATTATAAAAAATGGAAACATGCTTTTCCAAACTTGTTTTTTACAGCTACAACGATCATAATTAACTTTACGTTGGCTTTTTTATTATTAAATAGTGCTGATTATGTACAAGCAAATGATTTCGGGATTATCAATTGGTTGCCAGAAATGCCCTTGTGGTTGTATGCGATTTTAGGTGTGATTTTGTTGGATTTCTTTGGGGCTTATTTAGCGCATTTTGTAGAACATAAAGTAAAACCACTGTGGATGATTCATTTAGTACATCACACAGATCATAAAGTAGATACAACTACAGCAAACAGGCATCATCCTTTTGAAAGTATGATCCGTTTTTCGTTTACACTATTTGGAGTGTTTGTTGTTGGAGCGCCAATTGCAATTATTATGATTTATCAATCTATGTCGTTGATATTTACCCAATTTACGCATGCAAATATTAAAATGAATAAGCAAGTCGATAAAGCGTTGAGTTATATAATTGTATCACCAGATATGCATAAGATTCACCATCATCACATGTTGCCATATACAGATTCTAATTATGGAAATATTTTTTCTATTTGGGATCGAATTTTCGGTACCTTTTCATATATGGAACGTGAAACTATTGTGTATGGTGTAGATACGTTTCCAAATGAAACTACAAATTCGTCTTTAGTTGAATTGTTAAAACAACCTTTTCAAGGCTATCGAAAGCCTACGAATATGTAATTATTACTCAATAAAAACACCTTCTAATTCACCAACTATTTTTCTGATGTTTACACCAGATAGATTGGTTAAAATAGCAATAACCAGTTCTTTTTCTGGGTAGATTAATAAAAAGGCTGTTGCGCCCATTCCGCCACCAGAATGCGCATAGCGTATTGTGTTGTTTTTTAGCTTTATTACACCGATTCCGATTCCATAACCAGTTTTTCTTCCTGTTGTCGTTTGTAGAGATGTTACCATTTCTGCAATTACTTCTTTTGACACCATTTTCGGATTGATAATTTCATTTCCAAACAAAATTAAATCTTCTGAAGTAGCTACAAAACCGCCACCAGCTGCTTTAAATTCATTACTTACTTTTGGAGCAATAATTACTTTTCCGTTTTGCTTTACATAGAATTGCGTTCTATTTGGCATCTTCTTATCAGAAAAATCTAAAGAAGTATGTTGCATTTTTAATGGAGAAAAAATAGCGCTTGACATATAGTCTATATAATCTTTTCCTGAAGCATTTTGTACAACTACACTTAATAAGTTCCATCCATAAGTACTGTACTTGAATTTTGTTCCTGGATTAAATAGTAAAGAGTCGTTTTTAAATATATTTAACCCTTCAGTAATCGACATTTTGGTATTCATTAAAAACTCATTGCCATTATAATGTCTGATTCCAGCAATATGACCTGCAATTTGTTTTACCGTAAAATCGTATTTCTTCTTTGGGAAATCTGTAACATAATCATACAAACTACTATTAAAATTTAATTTACTGTTGTCAACTAGTTTAGCCATTGCTAAAGCAGTCAATGTTTTTGAAATACTTGCAACTCTAAACTGCGTTGTATTAGCAACTACTTTTTTTTCTGTTTTCACATCTGCATAACCAAAACCTTCAGACCAAATAAGTTTTCCTTTATGGGAAACAGAAATTGACATTCCTGGAATTTGTTGATCTTTTAAGAATTTTGCTGCTAGTGCAGTTGCCTTATCTATTTTCTTTTGATGTTGATTTTGGGCAGTTGTACACGAACTAATCATAAGTGCTAGTCCAAAAAATAAAATACTTGCTTTTTTCATGTTAGTTATAGATTAAATAGTTCTTTCTTGTTTTTTTAAAGGTATTCAACTCTTTTTTCCAAGATTTTCTAATCTCTTTTTCTGGGGTTCCTTGCTCAATTTGTTGCTGTAATTTTTCTGTCCCAGCTAATTTTGTGAAAAATGCATTAAAGAATTTTTTTGAAGTGTTTTGTTTGTTGGCTTTAATCAACCAAGCTAAATTTAATTGACTTAAATCTTTATGTGCTGTTAAGTCTTCTCCAAAGCACTCTTTGTTTTTATGCTTTGGATATTTTGCTCCTTCATTAGATTGTGGAATAAAACTAAATTGGCTCTTTGCTAAAAAAGGAGAACCATAGATTTGAAATTGTGTTTCTGTTCCACGTCCTGCAGAAACGTTGGTTCCTTCAAAAAAGCACAAACTAGGATAGAGGTTGATGCTTTTATCATTTGGTAAATTTGGGGATGGTTTTATTGGTAAAATATACCTTGAATGATGTGTGTAATTTTGTAATGGGATTACGGTTAAGTCACATTGTATTCCGTTTTTTAACCATTTTTCGCCATTAATCATTTGTCCATATTCACTAATCGTCATTCCATAAACTACAGGGACAGGGTGCATTCCAACAAAACTTTTATGTTCCATTTCTAAAACAGGCCCATCAATATAATGCCCGTTTGGGTTTGGTCTGTCTAAAATAATCAGTGGAATTCCAGCTTCAGCTGCAGCTTCCATTACATAATGCAAAGAAGAAATGTAGGTGTAAAAACGAGCACCCACATCTTGGATGTCAAAAACAAGTACATCAATTCCTTCTAATTGTGTTGCAGAAGGTTTTTTGTTTTTACCGTATAAAGAAATAATTGGCAGACCTGTTTTGGTGTCAATTCCATCTTTAACAACTTCACCAGCATCTGCTTTTCCTCTAAAACCGTGTTCTGGAGCAAATACTTTTTTGATATTGATATCTAAAGAAATCAAACTATCCACCAAATGCACAAATTCTCTTTTCTTTTTTCTCTTTTCTCCTTTTTCTATAACTGAAGTTTGATTGGCAATAATAGCAACATTTTTACCTTTTAATAAGTGTACATATAAATTTGTTTGAGCGGCACCAACTTTAATTTCAGTTGATTTTTGTGCACAAGAAGTCAAAGTGAAACTTATGCTTAATAATAAGATTAAATATGTACTTTTGAAACGAACTAATGGAATCATACAATTGAATTACGAGTTATTTATTGCGAAACGAATTATTGCTGGTAAAGAGTATAAAAATAGTATTTCATCTCCAATAATAAAAATTGCAATTACAGCAATCGCGTTGGGGATAATTATTATGATGATTTCCGTAGCTACAGGATCTGGTTTCCAACAAAAAATAAGAGACAAAATATCTGGTTTTAAAGGCCATGTTCAGATTACAAACTACGACGATAATAACTCTGAAGTTTCTATTACTTCAATTGATAAAAACCAAGATTTCTACCCAGATTTTAAAGATGTTTCAGGCATTAAAAATGTTCAAATATTTGCTAATAAAGGCGGGATGATACGGACAGAAACTGACTTTGAAGGAATTATTTTTAAAGGTGTTTCTACCGATTATGATTGGTCTTTCTTTGAAGAATACTTAGTGGAAGGGAGATTGCCAAATTTCAATCAGTCAAGAGTAAGAGATGTTTTATTGTCTAAAACTTTGGTTGATAAGCTGCAATTGAAATTAAACGAAACTATTGAAGTCCATTTTTTTAAATCAAATAAGAAACTACCAAGTCGCTATAAATTAATTATTGTTGGAATCTACGATTCTGGTTTTAATCAATTCGATAAGAATATGGTTATTGGAGATATTCGAGAAGTTCAGAGATTAAATAACTGGAATGAAAATCAAATTGGAGGTTTTGAAGTATTGTTAGATAATTTTGATGACATCAACCAAAAAGGAAACGAAATATATGCAAATATTGGCTCCACATTAAATAGTATTACAATTGTAGATAATTATTCCATAATTTTTGAATGGATAGAGTTATTTGATAATAATGTGTGGTTTATTATCGGAATCATGATTTTAGTGGCAAGTATTAATATGATTACTGCTTTATTGGTGTTAATTCTTGAACGTGTTCAAATGGTGGGAGTTTTAAAAGCATTGGGAAGTGACAATTGGAGTGTGCGTAAAATCTTCTTGTACAATGCTGGGTATTTAATTTTAAAAGGATTGTTCTGGGGAAATGTTATAGGAATAGGGTTACTTTTATTACAGCAAAAATTTGAACTGATTACCCTTGATCCAGCATCCTATCATGTTTCTACAATACCTGTTGATATTGATGTTTTGTCAATTTTATTTTTAAATATTGGTACTTTAATTTTGTGTTTTTTAATGTTGATTATTCCTTCGTATATCATCACAAAAATCAATCCTTCAAAATCCATTCAATTTTCTTAAATTTGCAATCTAAATTTAAGAAATGAAATACGCTAAAAATATATTAGAAACGATTGGTAACACACCTTTAGTTCAGTTAAACTCTGTTACAAAAGAAGTAGATGCTTTGGTCTTAGCTAAGGTAGAGACATTTAATCCTGGGAATTCTGTAAAGGATAGAATGGCTTTGAAAATGATTGAAGATGCAGAAGCTGATGGGAGATTAAAGCCAGGAGGAACTATTATTGAAGGAACTTCTGGAAATACAGGAATGGGATTGGCTTTAGCTGCCATAGTTAAAGGCTACAAATGTATTTTTGTGATTTCTGATAAGCAATCTAAAGAGAAAATGGATATTTTACGTGCTGTTGGAGCAGAAGTAGTTGTGTGTCCAACTAATGTAGAGCCAGAAGATCCACGATCGTATTATTCGGTTTCTAAACGTTTAGGAGCAGAAACGCCAAACTCTTGGTATGTAAATCAATATGATAACCCAAGTAATGCTTTAGCGCATTACGAGCAAACAGCTCCAGAAATCTGGGAGCAAACAGACGGAAAAATCACACACCTTGTAGTTGGAGTTGGAACTGGAGGGACAATTTCTGGGATTGGAAGATATTTAAAAGAGAAAAATCCAAATATCAAAATTTGGGGAGTTGACACGTATGGTTCTGTATTTAAAAAATACCATGAAACTGGGGTGTTTGATGAGAATGAAATCTATCCATATATTACTGAAGGAATTGGAGAAGATATTTTACCTAAGAATGTAGATTTTAGCTTGATAGATGGATTTACAAAGGTAACTGATAAAGATGCTGCAGTTTATACACGAATGATTGCTAAAGAAGAAGGGATTTTTGTTGGGAATTCTGCTGGGTCTGCTATTAAAGGATTGTTGCAATTAAAAGAGCACTTTACAAAAGATGATGTGGTTGTGGTGGTGTTTCACGATCATGGAAGTAGATATGTTGGTAAAATGTTTAATGATGAATGGATGCGTGAAAGAGGTTTCTTAGATGAAGAAATTACAACAGCTGCAGATTTGATTAAAGGTCATGTAGACTTGTCTTTAGTAACAGTAAAAACTGAAGAATTAGTTTCTCATGCAATTGAAAGAATGCGTGAATATAAAATTTCTCAAATTCCGGTTGAAGACGTAAATGGTTTTGTTGGTTCAGTTGATGAGACCGCTTTGTTAAGAAGTTATTTAGCGGATAGAGATATTGCAGACAAACCAATTAGAGAAGTTATGGGAGCAATATACCCAGTTGTTAAAAAAGACACTTCAATAACAATTGTATCAAAATTGATTACAAAAGAAAATCAAGCGGTATTGGTAGATTTAGAAGATGGGAAATTTAGTATTATTACTAAACATGATGTTATTAATGCTATCTAATTAGTTATTATAAAAACAAAAAAGAGCAGCCCAATTGAGCTGCTCTTTTTTGTTTTTAACATCCACACCAAATTTCTATAATACTTTTGTTAGGTTGTTGCTTTATTGTGTAATAGCATCCAACACCATCATCTTTGGGGATGTATTTATTGTCTTTCCAAGTATTTGGAATGTCATTTAAATCTGCCTTGTAAATATTTTCTATCCATTTTTTAAGCTTTTCTAAACTGGTTTTAGGGAAAGTAATAGATTCTGTTAAAGGCGAAGCTTCTCCACAGCTATTTGTGGTGAAAACAATTCCGAATTGATACTTTTTTGTGTAGCCACATTCCATATTATCAAAATCAGGATCCAATTTAATGTCTAATTTATCAGAAGTAGCTTTGTAATTGTTGTTAAGGTAAAGTTCTATTAACTTCATGTTCTTAGTTCCATTTTTCTCAACGTTTGTCCGTAACTTTTTTACATTGGGGTGCTTTAAGTTAAATTGTTGTTGACTGAAAATTGAGAAGCTAAAAGAGAAGAGAAGTAAAAGAGTGAATTTTGTTTTCATGCATTAAATATACAAAAAACAAAAACCACTTCGCTAGAAGTGGTTTTATTAATCAACTAATTCAAATAATTTACACAATGAAAACAAGTCTCTCACATTTGCTTTCATTTTAGTATTTGCAAATGGCGTGCCAAAATGTGTTTTTCTTTGAAAAAAAGTTAAAAACTTATGATTTTTACATTTAATTAACATTTTACTATGATTTGAAAGTAGATATCGCAATTGTAATTTAATTTTAGTATCAACTTCACATTAAAAAGATAAAAACTTTGTAAAATAAAAAAGCTCATAATTTTTAATTATGAGCTTTTTATATAAATTACATATTCTTTATTTAGCGTGCTTATGTGCTTTGTAAGAAGAACGGACTAACGGGCCACTTTCTACATACATAAAGCCCATTTCTAAGCCTAAAGTTTCGTATTTTTTGAATTGCTCAGGAGTAATAAATTCATGTACAGGTAAGTGCTTTTTTGAAGGCTGTAAATACTGACCAATGGTGATAATGTCTAAACCAACATTGCGTAAGTCTTTCATAGTTTGAATAACTTCTTCTTCTTTTTCACCTAATCCTAACATGATACCAGATTTGGTACGCATTCCGTTTTCTTTTAAGTATTTTAAAACACCTAAACTTCTATCGTATTTAGCTTGAATTCTAACTTCTCTAGTTAATCTTCTTACTGTTTCCACATTATGAGAAACTACTTCTGGAGCCACTTTTATAATTCTATCAATCTGTTTTTCGTTTCCTTGAAAATCAGGAATCAAAGTTTCTAATGTTGTAGTCGGGTTTGCTCTACGAACTGCATTTACTGTTTCTGCCCAAATAATAGAACCTCCATCTTTTAAGTCGTCTCTATCAACAGATGTTAATACAGCGTGTTTAATGCTCATTAGCTTTATAGAGCGCGCTACTTTTTCTGGTTCATCCCATTCAACAGTTTCAGGTCTTCCAGTTTTTACACCACAGAATCCACAAGAACGTGTACAGATATTTCCAAGTATCATAAAAGTTGCTGTTCCTTCTCCCCAACATTCTCCCATATTAGGGCAACTTCCACTAGCACAAATTGTATTTAATTTGTATTTGTCTACCAATCCACGTAATTCTGTGTATTTTTTACCTACAGGTAATTTTACACGCAACCATCTTGGTTTTTTTACTTTTTCTGGTAGGGTAACTGATTCGTTTGACATTCTATAAAATTGAATTGCAAAGTTACAAAGAAAACTCGTATAAATTGATTAAAAACCTAGCACTAAATTTGATTATAAAAATAATTTATTGCTTGCCTAATGCTTTTAAATCAAATTATATAGATACTCTTATAAACATGATTAAAGTAGCGGTTTATGCTTGATAAAAATAGCGATTCTAGTTTAAAGTTAAGACAATGTAGGGGGAGTTTTTATTACGATTTCTTAATAATCTCAGCTAACAATTTTCTTGCGCGTAATATCTTAACTTTTACGTTATTCATTGGTTCTCCAATTTTATCAGAGATTTCTTTATAACTTAATTCCTGAAAATATCGAAGGTTAATTATTTCTTGATATTTTGGTTTTAATTGCTTGATGTCTTTCAATAATTTCGCAAGATTTTGCTCAGTAATAATTTTATCTTCTGGGGTAGGGCTAGCGTCTGCAACATGATAGATTTCGTTGTCTTTTTCTTTGTATGGCTCTGCTTTTATAGATGATTTTTTCTTTCGTAAATTATCAATATGAATATTTTTTGAAATGGTAATTAGCCAAGTTTTAAATTTATATTTCTTATTGTAGGTGTCGAGTTTATCAAAAGCTTTTGAAAAAGTTTGAATAGTAATGTCTTCTGCATCATTATCGTTCTGAAGCTTTTTTAATTGATAATTGTGTACGCTATTCCAGAAATTATCCAGTAAAATGTTGAAAGCTAGTTGATTGCCATCTTTTGCTCTTTGGATGGTTTGTAATAATTCGTCTCCTTTTATTTCCAATGCGTAGGTTTTGAAAAAGTATTAGAGATAAAGATACTAAATTGAAACAAAAGAAGGAAAACCTCTAAAAAAGGCAAGAAGAATACCAATTGTTTTTCTTCGAGTTTTTTAGCTGAAATTCCAAATACAATAAAGAAAGTAATAAAATAAATTGCTACAACCAGCGTAATCATTTTCCAACTAAAGAGAAAATATAACAACGTTGCTAATAGGTAAAACATGAATTTTGAGATAAAAAATATCCCTAAAAAAAACTTGTGTTTAAATTTGTAATAAGAAGAAGTAGACACATGCCTTCTTTTTTGTCGAAACAACGCTTTTAAAGTTAATGGCGGATTTGAAATTGTAAAACTATCTGGATTGATCGTAAAAGTAGTATTACTTTTTGTTGCTGCTTCTTGAATAAATAAATCATCATCGCCAGATCTTACTTGGATATGACTTATAAATCCGTTGGTTTTAAAAAACTCACTTTTTGTATAGGCTAAATTCCTTCCAACACCCATATATGGCGAGCCAAGTTTTGCATAGGTAAAATACTGTAATGCTGTAAGAAGTGTTTCAAACCGGACTAAAAAATTCACAAAAGATTTTTTAGTATTGTATTTTCCATAACCTAAAATAATGGATTTATCTTCTGAAAAATTAGAAGTCATTTCTTGAATCCAGGAAGGTGACTTTGGATAACAATCTGCATCTGTAAATAATAAATGCTCATTTTTTGCTGCTTTAATTCCTAAGGTTAATGCGTACTTTTTATTTCCCCAAAAAGCTTCAATATTTTTTACATCAACAATTTTTATGCTGGTGTTTTTTTCTTTGAATGATTGCATTACTTCTAAAGTTGTATCCGTAGAAGCATCATTAATTAAAATAATTTCGAAATCTGGATATTCTTGATTAAGTATAGATGGTAAAAATTTTGTCAAATTCTGAGCTTCATTTTTAGCACAAATGATTACAGAAATTGGTTTGGTAGTGGCTGTTTTTTTAAGCTCTTTGCTAAAAAGAAAAGAAGAAAAACATAAGAAATAAATGAGTTGAATACTGGTGACAGCTACTAAGATGTAGAATAGAACAGTAGGAATCATTATCAAGAAATCAATTAGTTATGTTGAGTGTCTGAACAGGTATCAAACTGATCTGGAGTCTTACCACAAAACCCACAAGATTCTCCGCTCTCGTTTAACATTGGGTTTTGACTTGCACAAGTACCCGCAAATTCACCATCTTTTTTTGCCCAAATTTTTATTGCAATTCCAGCAAAAGCTAATCCTAATAAACCTATGGTAAGTAATACAAGTTTCATTAAATATAATTTGATTTGGCAAAGATACTTATTTATAAAAAAAAAGAACCAAAAAAACACGTTAAAGTATTGATTATATTTACATAAAAAACGAACACTAAAGTTAAAATAATCAAACTCTAAAGTAGGGTATATCAAAAGATAGCTGTTATATATACAAAACCAATAATCATGAAGAAATATTCAAATTTAAAAACCGTTTCAATATCATTAGCTCTAGTATTCAGTATGTTGTCTTGTAGTTCGTCATCAGAAGATGAAACTACAGATCCAACTGTAACACAATACGACATTACACCAATTTTGTCTAAGTTTAACGGAACGGGTTTAACAGTTTCTACAAGTGGAAATACAGTAACGTTTACGACACAGAATTTACCAGATCATAAAAGTCCCTATTGGCCAACTAATAACGCATTGTATGAAGCATATAATGGGACTAATGCAAGTTTTAATTTAAACCCTAATAGAATAAGTTCTCAAAACATATCAATTTCAGTTCCATTAAATCCAAAAGAAGCTAGCAATAAACAAGCAACTGCGTTAGGACCTATTGGTATCTCTGTAAATGGAGTTGTTTTTTACAATCAATACGCAGGGCCAAATAATCAAGCATTAACAAATGAAATTAATTCTTTTGATCAATATTTAGGACATCCACAGCAGTTTGGACAATACCATTATCATGTAGAACCAACCTATTTAACTGGGCAGTTTGGTGATAGTGCTTTTTTAGGATTGCTAGCAGATGGTTTTCCGGTGTATGGGCCTGTTGAAAATGGAAGTACGATTACAAATTCAGATTTAGATGATTATCATGGTCACACAGGTGTAACTGCAGATTTTCCAAACGGAATTTATCATTATCATATCACACCAAATGAAGATCCATATATTAATGGGAACGGGTATTTCGGAACACCAGGAAATATAACATTATAGACAGTGAAAAAAATAAGTATCATAGTGTTATGTCTTTGTCTGTTTTCTTGTAAATCAAAAGAAAAAGCAAGTTTGATTTTGTTTGAAGAAAATAAACAGCTGCAAATTAGTAATGGAATATTGTATTATAACGATGCGCCATTTAACGGATTGATTACATCTTTCGATGAAATAAATCAAACAAAAAATAAAACGAATTATCTACATGGAATGAAAGATGGTGAGCAAAGAAAATTATTTATGAATGATTCGGTAGCAGAAATTCGTTTTTATAAAGAAGGAATAAAAGTTGGTATTCATAAATCTTGGTGGGAAAATGGTCAACAAAAATTTGAATATCCATTTAATAAAAAAGGAGCTTATGATGGTGCTATTAAAGAGTGGTATAGAAATGGGCAGTTAGTTAAAGCGTTTAATTATGTAAACGGAAAAGAAGACGGCTCTCAAAAAATGTGGCTTTCTAATGGAAATATTAGAGCAAATTACACCGTAATTAATGACGAAAGATTTGGTTTGATAGGGTTAAAAAAATGTTATTCAGTAAAAATAAATGATGAAAAATAAAATATACTTATTACTTGCGCTAATTACGATTTTTGCTTGTAAGACAGAGCCTAAGGTAAATAAAGAAACTACGCTGCCATTTTTTAATTCGGCAGAATTTACGCCAGAATGGATTTCAGAAACTTCAATTTCTTATAGAAATATACATACCATTCCTGATTTTGAGTTTATCAATCAAAATGGAGAGAAAGTAACAGAAAGCACCTATAAAGATAAAATCTATGTAGCTGATTTTTTCTTTACAACTTGTCCTGGAATCTGTCCGAGGTTAGCTAAAAATATGGGGAAATTGCAAGAAGCTTTTAAAGATGATGAAGAGGTGTTATTGTTGTCTCATTCTGTAACACCAGAGCAAGATTCTGTGCCAGTATTAAAAGCGTATGCAAAAGAGAACAATGTAGATTCTAAAAAATGGAATCTAGTTACAGGAAACAAAAACGAGATTTATGATATAGCAAGAAAATCATATTTTGCTGATGAGGATTTTGTAAAAACACAAGATGAAAGTGCATTTATTCATACAGAAAATTTTATTTTAATTGATAAGAAGGGGAGAATTAGAGGAGTTTATAACGGGACGTTGGCTATAGAAACTGAACGTATTTTAAGACATATACAGCTGCTTAAAAAAGAAGATTAGATAATATTTACTTCAATTTCTAATTGAATATTAAATTTTTCAAAAACTGCTTGTTGAATTTTTTTTGCAAGTAAAAAAATTTCTTTTCCCGATGCATTACCATAATTGACTAAGACTAATGCTTGCTTTTCATGAACACCAGCATCGCCATAACGTTTCCCTTTGAACCCACATTGTTCTACTAGCCATCCAGCAGGTATTTTTGTTTCAGTGTTAGAAATAGTGTAATTAGGAATTGTAGGATATATAGATTGCAGTTCTAAAAACTGACTTGAAGTAATCACAGGGTTTTTAAAGAAGCTTCCGCTATTTCCAATTTCTTTAGGATCTGGAAGCTTTGATTGACGTATAGAAATAACTGCGTCAGAAACATCTTTAATAGTTGGACTCGAAATGTTTTTTTCTTGCAAAGCAGTTTCTATTGCTCCGTAAGAAGTGTTTAATTGATGCTGATTTTTTGTTAATTGAAAACTAACAGAAGTAAGAATGTATTTTCCTTTGGCTTCGTTTTTAAAAATTGAATTTCTGTACCCAAAATCACATTCGGCATTTGAGAATGTTTCTAGTTTCGTTGATTCAACATGTAAAGCTTCAACTTTAGTAATGGTGTCTTTAACTTCAACTCCATAAGCGCCAATATTTTGTATTGGGCAAGTGCCAACATTACCGGGAATCAACGATAAATTTTCTAAGCCTCCATAGTTTTGAGAAATACACCACAAAACAAACTCGTGCCAATTCTCTCCACTATTTACAGTTAAATACACAAAACCTTCATCTTCTTTGTCAATAGAAATGCCTTTGATATTTATTAAAGCAACAAGAGTATCAATATTTTTTGTCAGTAACATATTGCTTCCTCCACTAATTAAAAACAGGTCTTTTTCTTTATTTACTAATTGTTGTAATCCGTAAAAAGAATCAATAGAAACAAAACGTTTGGCGTAGCATTCTACACCAAACGTGTTGTATTCTTTTAAAGATATGTTTTCTTGAATAGTCAATTAACTATTGTATTGTTTTAAAGCTGCTGCTAAAACATCTACAGATTTTTTCAAATCTGTTTTGTTTAAAACATATGCAATTCTTACTTGATTTTTTCCTTCACCGGGAGTTGAATAAAATCCACTTGCAGGAGCAACCATTACTGTTTCTCCGTTTAAATCAAATTTTTCTAACATCCATTGCGCAAAATCATCTGAATCTGCAACAGGCAATTCTACAACGCAATAAAAAGCTCCTTTAGGACTTGCTACTTTAACACCATCAACCTTTTGCAATTCAGAAATTAAGGTATTTCTTCTTTCTACATATTCTTCAATCACATCGTCAAAATAACTTTGTGGTGTGTCTAAAGCTGCTTCACTAGCTATTAAAGCATATGTTGGTGGACTCAATCTTGCTTGAGCAAATTTAATTGCTGTAGCAATAAAGGCTTCGTTTCTAGAAACAATACATCCAATTCTTGCTCCACACATGCTATAGCGCTTAGAAACAGAATCAATCATAATTGCATGTTGATCTAATCCTTCTTCGCTCATAATTGAGTGATGTTTCAATCCATCATACACAAACTCACGATATACTTCATCGGCAATTAAAAACAAATCGTGTTTTAAAACTAGTTGTTTTAATTTTTCAATCTCTTCTTTTGAATATAAATATCCTGTAGGATTACCAGGGTTGCAAATTAAAATTGCTTTTGTTTTATCTGTAATCAGTTTTTCGAAATCTTCAATTTTGGGTAATGCAAAATTATCATCGATTCCAGAAATTACTGGAACAACCTTTACACCAGAAGCGGTAGAGAAACCATTGTAGTTTGCATAAAAAGGTTCTGGAATAATAACTTCATCACCTGGATCTGTAATACTACCAATTGTAAATAATAATGCTTCTGAACCACCTGTAGTAGCAACGATATTAGTTGCAGAAACATCAATGTTGTTATTGCCATAATAATTTGCTAGCTTAGTTCTATATTCTTCAGACCCTTCAGATCTAGCGTAAGAAAGTACTTCAATAGTATTGTTCTTAATAGCATCTAGAGCAACTTGTGGAGTTTTAATATCTGGCTGACCAATATTTAAGTGATACACTTTAGTACCTCTTTTTTTAGCGGCTTCAGCATAGGGAACCAACTTGCGAATTGGAGATTCTGGCATTAAGTTTCCTTTCTTAGAAATTAAAGGCATAATTTTTGATTTTAGTTGTTTAACAAGTAAGGCAAATTTCTGAATTTATTTTTGAAATATGCAGCGGAATTTCATTTCTTTTTTTGAATACCTAAAAGGTTAAAGATTTCCTAAAAAGAATAAAGCAAACAGCCTAATATTGTATATTGCATATTCATTAAAAAACACTTCACAATTGATAAAAAAACAACTCTTTTTGACCGTGTTATTAGTAGTTTTTTCTACGTTGGTTCAATCTCAATCTCAATCTCAATCTCAATCCAAATTTAAATTTTTTGGGTCAAATGATAAAGAAACGACGATTAGGTTTAAAATGATCAATAATTTAATTGTGATTCCAGTGAATGTAAATGGTAAATCACTGTCTTTTATACTTGATACAGGTGTGGATAAAACAATTCTGTTTAATTTATCTCAAAATGATAGCATTGGGTTAAACAATGTTAAAAAAATAAATCTTCAAGGACTTGGTGACGGAGAACCGATAGAGGCATTATTGTCTAAAAACAATAACATGGCGATTAAAAATTTTATAAGTTCTACAGAAGATGTTTATGTTATTTTAAAAGATAGATTTGATGTTTCTGGAAGAATGGGAGTTACAGTTCATGGTATAATAGGACATAAAATTTTTAAAGATGCAATTGTATATATAAACTATGCTTTTAATAGAATAACACTATATAACCCTAAATATTATAAGTATAAAAAGTGTAGAAAATGTGAAGAGTTTCCGCTACAGTTTTATAGAAATAAACCCTATATAAACGCCAAGGTTAGACTGGATACTATAGGAAATAAGTTTACAGATGTGAAAATGTTAATTGATACAGGAGGATCGGAAGCTATTTGGTTATTTGAAAATACTAAAAAAGAGATTAAAACACCAATAAATTTTTTCAAAGATATTTTAGGAGAAGGGTTAAGTGGTACTATTTATGGTAACAGAAGTAGAATTAAAGGCATTAAATTAGGTCGGTTTTATATTAAAAACCCAACGGTATCTTTTTTAGATTCTTCATCAACTTACTTTGCAAGACAGTTTAAAGCTAGAAATGGAAGCATTGGAGGTAATATCTTAAAGCGATTTAAAGTTTGGGTAGACTATAGAAATAAAAAGATCATTCTAAAAAAGAGTGGTTCTTTTATTGGAGGATTTGAATATAATATGAGTGGGCTGGATGTTGTTTATGATGGTAAAATTCTTGTAAAAGAATTAGTTGCAGCTACATTTAAAGACGCTTTTTCTGATGGTAATTCAGAAACTCTTCAGAATAATACTGTATCAATTGTATCTAATTATAGATATAGATTTAAGCCGTCATATCGAATTAAACATGTTTTAAAGAATTCTACAGCAGAGGCAGCAGGTGTTCTAGATAATGATGTAATTACAAGAATAAATGGAGTAGGAGTACATCAATATACGTTGAAACAGTTGCTAGGTAAGTTTCAAATAGGTCATAATAAAAAGGTGAGAATACACATTAAAAGGGATGGTGTGGAAATGAAGTTTGAATTTAGGTTAGAAAAGAAAATTTAATCATTTTCGAAACTATTTTTTAAAATCAAGATTTATTTTTTTTGACAACAAAACCTTTAATTCGAATTCTTTTTACACTTTGTTTAGCATTAGAAAAGATTGTAATCATTTTAGAAAATCCTCCAATTTTAGAGGTGTCATAAGAAACGGTGATTTGGCCTTTCTGCCCAGGCATTATTGGAGCCTCAGGTTTTTTGGGGACTGCACAATCACAAGAAGTTTTAATGTCTTTTATAATTAATGGACTTTGTCCAATATTAGTAAATTCAAAAACTCTATTGCCATTAGAATTCTTTTCTACTTTACCATAATTAATCAATTCTTTCACAAATTTAAATTCGGGTTTTACCGAACTTTTATTCTGTCCAAAACTAAAGCTGATTGAAGCAATCAAAAAAAGGAAAAGAATATATTTCTTCATGATGAATTTGTTTTAGGTAAAAGTAGTATTTTTGCTGATTATATCTCAAAAATTAAGCCAAATAATGGATATCCCATCAAAATATATTGCAACAAGTGTAGAGAACAAATGGTACGACTACTGGATGAAGAACAATTATTTTCATTCAACACCAGATGAAAGAGAGCCATATACAATTGTAATTCCTCCGCCAAATGTTACGGGAGTTTTACATATGGGACACATGTTAAACAATACAATTCAAGATGTATTGATTAGACATGCCCGTTTACAGGGTAAAAATGCGTGTTGGGTTCCTGGAACAGATCATGCATCTATTGCTACAGAGGCAAAAGTTGTTGCGAAGTTAAAAGAACAAGGAATTGATAAAAATGATTTAACTCGAGAAGAGTTTTTGGCACATGCTTGGGAATGGAAACATGAATATGGAGGGATTATTCTAGAGCAATTAAAAAAGCTAGGATGTTCTTGTGATTGGGATAGAACTTCGTTTACAATGGATCCAGAAATGTCTGAGGCTGTAATTAAGGTTTTTGTTGATTTGTATAACAAAGGATTGATTTATCGTGGATACAGAATGGTAAATTGGGATCCTGAAGCAAAAACAACCTTGTCTGATGAAGAAGTAATTCATATCGAAAAGCAAGGGAATTTATATTATTTAGAATACAAAATTGAAGGATCGGATGAGACTTTAACTATTGCAACCACAAGACCAGAAACTATTTTTGGAGATACTGCAATTTGTATCAATCCAAATGATGAACGTTTTACACATTTAAAAGGAAAGAAAGCAATTGTTCCTTTGTGTAATCGTGTAATTCCAATTATTGAAGACGAATATGTTGATATTGAGTTTGGAACTGGTTGTTTAAAAGTAACGCCAGCACACGACGAAAATGACAAGGTTTTAGGAGATAAACACAAATTAGAAGTAATTGATATTTTTCATGACGATGCATCCTTAAATTCTTTTGGATTACATTATGAAGGAAAAGATAGATTTGTTGCTCGTAAAGAGATTGTAAAAGAACTAGAAGAGAAGGGGATTTTAATAAAGACAGAATCTCATTTAAATAAAGTTGGTACCTCTGAAAGAACCAAAGCAATCATAGAACCAAGATTATCTGATCAATGGTTTTTAAAAATGGAAGATTTAGCAAAACCTGCTATCGAAGCTGTTTTAGGTGAAGATGCAGAGATTAATTTATATCCAAAGAAATTTGAAAATACGTATCGCCATTGGATGGAAAACATTCGTGACTGGAATATTTCTCGTCAATTAATGTGGGGACAACAAATTCCAGCTTATTTCTATGGAGATGGGAAAGAAGATTTTGTAGTTGCAGATACTGCTGAAAAAGCATTAGAATTAGCAAAAGAAAAATCAGGAAACACGTCGTTAACGATGTCTGATTTAAGACAAGAGTCTGATGTAGTTGATACATGGTTTTCGGCTTGGTTATGGCCAATGAATGTTTTTGACGGTATCCGTAACCCCGAAAATGAAGAAATAAATTATTATTATCCAACAAACGATTTAGTAACTGGTCCAGACATTTTATTTTTCTGGGTTGCGCGTATGATTGTTGCTGGATATGAACTTAAAGACAAAAAACCTTTTAACAATGTGTATTTAACAGGTTTGGTACGTGACAAGCAGCGTAGAAAAATGTCTAAGTCTTTAGGGAATTCACCTGATGCGTTAAAGTTGATCGAAGAATATGGAGCAGATGGAGTACGAGTAGGGTTGTTATTAAGCTCTGCTGCAGGAAATGATTTAATGTTTGATGAATCTTTATGTCAACAAGGAAAAGGTTTTGCAAATAAAATTTGGAATGCATTCCGTTTAGTAAATGGATGGAAGATTGACGAATCTGCAACACAAACAGATGTTGCAAAAATTGCTATTGATTGGTATGAAGCAAAATTTCAAACTGTATTAGCAGAAATTGAAGATCACTTTTCTAAATATAGATTGTCTGATGCATTGATGGCAATTTATAAATTAGTTTGGGATGATTTTGCCTCTTGGTTCCTAGAAATGGTAAAACCAGAATTTGGAATGCCAATGGACAGAAAAACATATGATGCAGTAATTGCAGCATTTGAAAATAACTTAAAGTTATTACATCCATTTATGCCTTTCTTAACAGAAGAGATTTGGCAATTTATGTCAGAAAGAACACCAGAAGAAGCATTAATTGTTTCAAAGTGGCCAGAATCGACTACTATAAATACGCAAATAATTGCTGATTTTTCTACCATTGCAGATGTTGTATCTGGAATTAGAACCATAAGAAAAGAAAAGAATATTTCTTTTAAAGAAGGGATTGAGTTGTTTGTTGTAAATAATGATAATTCAACAACAGGTTTAGATGCTGTAATTAAAAAGCTAACAAATACAACTACAATTAACTATGTTTCAGAAAAAGTAGAAGGCGCTTCATTTAGAGTGAAATCGAATGAATATTTTGTGCCTGTTTCTGTAGAAGATATCGATGTTGAAGCAGAAACAGAAAAGCTGAATACAGAATTAAAAAGAGCAGAAGGGTTCCTATTCGGAATTGCAAAGAAGTTATCTAACGAACGTTTTGTAAACAATGCACCAGAAAAAGTATTGGAATTAGAACGTAAAAAAGAAGCAGATACCTTAGCGAAAATTGAAACGATTAAAAACAGTTTGGCTAGTTTAAAATAAAACTCTTTAATTTTGAGTGAGATGGAAATTTCTTGACTGTACTCGAAATGACAAGTATAAAAAAGCTCCCAATTGGGGGCTTTTCTTATTTATGCATAATTTTCAATTTTGTAATTCTTCCAATATTGCATTAATACAAAAGAGCAAATTACAGAAGATGCGATGCCTTCAATAGCAATTGCAAAGACAATTAATGGCAATGTTAAGTTTGAGCTCCAAAGAAATGAGTTTTCTAATACAGTTATAAAACCAGGATCTATAAGACTTATATAGGTAATTAAACTTATTATAACCATTCCTACAGCAATAACAGATGTTGATACTCCTATAAAAAGATTAGAAATATAAAACGTGTCTTTGTTTTTTTTGATATTACTTTTAATCGCGTTGTTAATTCCCCAAGCAACAAAAAGGAAATTTAAAAAACGTAATTCTGAAACATTTTCTAAGCCTAAAAGTTTCATGGCAAAGAAATAAATAACAATCCCAAGGACTATTTTTAGTGCATTTTTGATGATAATTTGATTGATACCCATAGTGTAATTTTTTAAAACAAGGTATTGGGATGTCTCTAATTTACAAAATAATTAGGTAAAAATCAGCTTTTTACAAGTGAATTTTGGAAAATAATATTATTTTCTAATGGCTTTTCTAAACCCGATAGTGGCTAATAATCCAATAATAGGAATGATAGTAAACAGTGAATATAAATTCTGATATTCCACAAATGTTGGATCTTTTCCTAGCATATAGCCCACAAATAAAGACATAAAAATATCTGGTGTAAACCCAACCACAGAGATAATTCCTACAAGTGTTCCTGTTAATTGAATGGGCGTTTTTGTCTCTTCAATAATTGCAAAATATAAACCTCTTAAAGAATAGGTCCCTAATGCCATAAATACAAAAAAGGTAAATGATAAAAATAATGGTTGGTCATAAAAGAATCCTAAGCCTAATACGGATGAAGCAATAATTAAAATTGTAAAACATGGAACTATTAGTTTTGAAGGAACGTACTTATCTGCAATCCAACCAACAGTTACTGCGGCGATAGGTCTTAAGTATTGAATGAATACTGCAAAATATGTTGATTCTTCTAATGAATACCCCCAAACATCACGTGCATAAGTTCCATAAGTTCCCGTTAATTTATAGGCACAATAAGCACAAAAAATAATTAGGGAATGGTAGATGACTTTTCGTTGTTTCATTAACACGAATGCTTGTTTAAAATCGAACTGAAACTCCTTTGAATCTGATTTCTCAACCTTTTCTTTTGGTAAGAAAAACCAAACCAATACAGCTACTAAAAAGACAATCCCTGTAATGGTTCCTATAATATATTGTAACGTTTGTACTTTGTCATCAAATGTAATGTCAAATGCGTCCGCAGGGAAAAAGAAACTTAGAATGGCTGCGCCAGACAACGCTATTGTTGCGGCAAAAAAACCTCTTCCCCCATCTAGTAACCCAAACGATAACCCTTGATTGTTTGAGTTTCCCCATTGACGAGTTGCTTTAATTAAAGCAGCCCAAAACAAGAAAATAGTTGAAACTCCCCAAAAAGCATATAATAATTTTAAAGTAAAAATAGACGGAATCATGGTCATCCAGAACCCACCAATTCCGGTTAGAATTAATGAAAGGCACAACAGTTTTCTAGCTTCCCATTTGTCAGCAATAAATCCACCAAAGAAATAGGAGATTACAGCTGTAATTCCATACAAAGCTTGGGCTTCTCCAATCTGAGCATCAGAGATTAAAAAAGCTTCTCTAATTACGGGTTTAAAAACGCGCATTAAAATAAAAGGTAGTAAGAAAATAGCTTCGCCGGCAATAACAAGGGCAAACATTGAGGTGAATTTGTTTTGTTTGAACACAATAGAATGATTAGTTCTTAAATGTACAAAACAAATAACAATGTTCAATTAACAATTATCATTATTAACTGATAATTGTATTATTGTTTTAGTGCTTCCTTTAATATGGTGATTGGGTGTTTTGCTAGTCGTTTTGTTCCGTCAAAAATTTGATGTCTACAACTAGTTCCCGCTGCTACAATTTCTGTATCTGTTGAGCAGTTTCTTACTTTAGGAAACAAGGTGTCTTCACCAACTTGCATACTCAACTCGTAATGTTCTTTTTCATAACCAAAACTCCCAGCCATTCCACAACAACCTGTATTTAATATGGTTACTGAATAGTTTGTAGGGATATTTAAAATATTAAAACTCGCAGCTGTACTAGACAATGCTTTTTGATGACAGTGTCCATGAATTTTCAGAGTCAAAGACTCTTTGGTAAACAAATCTTTGTCAATGTTTCCTGCTTCAAATTCGGTATTTAAAAACTCTTCTATGGTGAAGGCGTTTTTTGCGATTTTTTCTGCAGATGTTTTGTCATCTGCTAAACGAATATATTCGTCTCTAAAAGTTAAAATAGCAGAAGGTTCAATTCCGATTAATGGTGTTTCTGAGGTAATTACCTCTTTAAAAAACGCTACATTTTCATTGCAATGATGTTTGGCTTCTTTTAAGAAGCCTTTAGAAATATATGTTCTTCCACTTTCTAAATGATGGATAGGAATAACTGAATAATTTAATTTTCCTAGCAATTTTATTGCGTCATGACCAAGTTCAGTATCTAGGTAGTTAGTGAATTCATCAATATATAGGTATACAGTTTTTGTTGGGTTTTTAATGTTAATTTCGCCATCATCTAGCCAGTCATAAAATTTAATATATGAAGATAAACTTTCTTTAACTTTTGGTAGGTTCCTTTTTTGATGTACGCCAGTTATCATTTTTATGATACTTGATGTAATTCTATTTTGAGAAATTGCATTATAAAAATTGGGGACTCTAGATGCAATTTTATTGAAATCTGTTGATTTTGCAAAAAGTTTAGATCTAAAAGAGTAGCCATTTGTTTCTTGATATTGATATAGAAACTCTGCTTTTAATGCGGCTACATCTACATTACTTGGACATTCTGATGCACAGGCTTTACAACTTAAACAAAGATCAAATACTTCTTTTAACTCTTTATGGTTGAATTTATTTTGCTCTTCAGAATTGGTTAAAAACTCACGAAGTGTGTTTGCTCTAGCTCTTGTGGTGTCTTTTTCGTTTTTTGAAGCTCTATAACTCGGACACATGGTTCCGCCAACAGATGCAGGTTTTCTACAATCTCCAGAACCATTACATTTCTCTGCTAATTTTAAAATTCCTTCGCTTTCAGAAAAATCTTGAATGGTTTTTATTACAGGTTCTATTCTATCAATCTCATAACGTAAACTTTTATCCATCGGAAAAGCATCTGTAATTTTCCCTTTGTTAAAGATGTTATTTGGATCAAAGGCTTTTTTAATACGTCTTAATAATTGGTAATTCTCTTCTCCAATCATTAATGGAATAAATTCTGCGCGTACAATTCCGTCTCCATGTTCTCCACTAAATGATCCTTTGTATTTCTTAACCAATTCGGCAGTTTCTGTAGTAATCTTTCTAAAAAGAACGACGTCTTCTGATTTTTTTAAGTTTAATATGGGGCGTAAATGGATTTCTCCAGCTCCAGCATGTGCATAATACACAGCTTCTTGCTGGTACTTGTCCATGATTAAGGTGAATTCCTCGATAAAATCTGGTAAGTCGTTTAAATCAACTGCGGTGTCTTCTATACAGGCAACCGCTTTATGATCTCCAACCATATTCCCCAATAAACCCAAACCGGCTTTACGCAAGGCAAATATTTTATTGATATCAGCTCCATATATCTTTGGATGGTGATATCCCATCTTCTTTCTTTCTAAATCTGCAATTAAATTATCGGCTAAGACTTCAGCTTCTTCAATGGTATCTGCAGCAACTTCTAACATTAACACAGCTCCTGGATCGCCTTGTAAAAAGAACCTGTTTTTTGCTTGTTCTCGGTTGCTTTTGGTGCAATCTAAAATCACTTTATCCATCAATTCACAGGTGTATAACTTGTGATTCATGGTAATAACAGTCGCTTTTAAACTCTCATTCACATTGTTAAAATGAGACGTAACCATAATGCTTTCTTTTGGTTGTATATCATCTAATTGAATGGTAATCTGAGTAGAAAAAGCCAAGGTTCCTTCACTACCAGATAAGAATTTAGCGACATTGATTGTTGGTTCAGTTCCTCCAAAAATATCTGAGGTTAAAAACTCATCAATTGCATAGCCAGTATTTCTTCTATGGATTGTTTCCTTTGGGAATTCTTTTTTAATTTCTTCTTGTGCTGAGTCAAAAATCAACTCATCGTAAATAGATTTATAGATGTTACCTTCTAAGGTGTCTTCTTCGAGTTTTTGTAGAAATTCTTCAGATGTAATTTCTGAAAACGTAGCTAAGCTTCCATCGCTTAAAATAGTATCAATAGAAACTACTTTGTCCCTGGTAACTCCATAGCGAATAGAGGTGCTCCCAGAAGAGTTATTCCCCACCATTCCGCCAATCATACAACGGTTAGACGTTGAGGTGTTTGGTCCAAAAAACAGACCATGTGGTTTTATAAAGAGGTTCAATTCATCTCTAATAACACCAGGTTGTAATGTAACTGTCTTGTTCTTAAGATCTAACGAGATAATCTCTGTGAAATGCTTAGAAACATCTACTACAATTCCATCTCCTACACATTGACCGGCCAAAGAAGTTCCGGCTGCTCTCGGAATTAACGTGGTATTATTCTCTGTAGCAAAAGCAATTAATTGCTGAATGTCAGCTACATTTTTTGGATAGGCAACTGCTAACGGAATTTTACGATACACTGAAGCATCTGTTGCGTAAATGGTTTTGTGTAAGCTGTCAAAGTGAAACTCACCAAGGAGTGTGTTTCCAAAAGATTCTAATTGTTTCTGGTCAATCATTGTGTGCTATTGAATAGGAATATTTCTTTTAAAACCAGTATCGAAACAAATAAAAGTATCAGTACCAGCAACTCCGTTTATCAAATGAACTTGTTCGTATAAAATTGTACGTAAATGTTCATTGTCTCGTGCAAATATCAGAATAAAAATGGCATAATTACCAGAAACATAATTACATTCTACAATCTCTTCAATTTTCTCCATTTCTTCCATTACGCTTTTAGCAAAACGTGCTTCTCGCAATCGAATTCCTGTATACGATTTAGTTTTAAAACCCAACATTTTTTCATCCAACACAAACTCAGCATTTTTAATAACGCCTGCTTCGGTTAACTTTTTAATCCGTTGATGGACTAATGAGTTCGAAATTTTGAGTTCTTCTGCTATTTTCGAGTAAGCTTTACGTGCATCTTTACGTAAGATTTGTAAGATTTGTTTGTCTGTATAATCAAATTGACTTTCCATAAGAATACCTAGAATTAATTACTGTCAAATACTTGTGAATAAGATAAATTAAAATCAAAATGACTTAAAATAACTTATGTGGATGTAAATTTAGCTATTATATGTCAATTTGTAAAGTAAATCGATTTATTTTTGTGTCGTAAATTAAACAATGATGACAACTACAGAGATTTTTGACAACTTATGGAACGAGTACACAGATAGAACTCCTTCTGCACAAAAAATAAAAAACCTATTTGAAGAAAAAGGAAACACGATTTTTAACGATCATGTTGCCTTTAGGACTTTTGATGATACTCGAGTAAATATTGAAGTATTGGCAGCTCCATTTATTGCTGCTGGTTATGTAGAGTGTGGTGAGTATACTTTTGAGAAAAAGAAATTGTATGCAAAGCATTTTGAGCATGCTACAGATAAAAATGCACCAAGAGTATTTATCAGTCAGTTAAAAACAACCGAATTTTCGTATGAATTACAAGGAGCTGTAAAAAAGATGATTGATAGTATTCCTTCAGAAGAATTGACTTCGGGGAATTTAGTTTTTAATGGACGTTTGTGGGAGCAACCATCTTTTGAGGTGTACCAAAAATTACAAGCCGAAACAGAATATGCAGCTTGGTTGTATGTAAACGGTTTTTGTGCCAACCACTTTACAGTAGATGTAAACAAATTAAATACGTTTGATTCTTTGCAAGATGTAAATGAGTTCTTAAAAGACAACGATTTTAAAATGAATACTTCTGGTGGAGAGATTAAAGGAACACCAGCAGAATTGTTAGAGCAATCTAGTGTATTAGCAGATAAAGTGCCAGTTGCATTTACAGAAACTACTAAAAAAATTACTTCTTGTTATTATGAGTTTGCCTATAGATACGCTATGACAAACGGAGACTTATACTCTGGTTTTATTGCTGGTTCTGCAGATAAAATTTTTGAAAGTACAGATATGAAATTGCAAGAAGCTTAGACTTACTCGAATTATATAAAAAAAGCCTCGCAATTTGCGAGGCTTTTTTATGGTTATATACTAGTAATTAATAATACACCATGCTATGTGCAGTTTTTAGATGTTTATTTCAACAACTAATTGCTTACTAAGTATTCCTTTTCCTCCAGCCATTAAATTCGTTATCTCTCCTTTTTCTATCTGCAAATTGGTTATAATTAAGCTTGGAGAAGGTTCTTGCATGTATTTACCTTGTTGAATGTGAAAACTGTTTTTCTTAATTTTTAAAATGTCAAATAAATAACATCCAAGTGGTCCTGCCGCCATTCCTGTTCCTGACTCTTCTAATATTCCATAACGTGGGCCAAACATTCTTGAAGTAGCATCATATTCTGTATCAGTAGAAAATACATAGTAGCCAATTAAATCGAATGCATCACTAATTTTACTGATTAAGTCAAAATTTGGAGTAATATTCTTTAAGATTTCTTTGTTTTTAACAGGAACAAGTATGAAAGAATTTCCCGTATTTACCAATTGAATTGGTGCGTTGGCTAAAAGATCATCTTTCTTTAACCCTAATGATTGTAGAATTTCATTTTCTTTGTGACTTACGTCAATATATTTGGGGGCTAATTGTTCCATAAATGCTAGATCACCAATTATTTCTATTTCTCTTTTCCCATCAATGGTTTCTTTTGAAGAATTATCACTCTTTAGAACCCCAATTTGTTTTAAGTAAGAAAATGTAGCTACTGTGGCATGCCCACAATGTGCAATTTGTTTATTTGGAGTAAAGAAATCTAATTTAAAATCTTCCGTTTTAGATTTTGAAACAAAAGCGGTTTCAGACAAACCTACTTTTTTAGAAATTTCAAGTTTGTTTTTATCAGATAACTCATCTGCGTTTAAAACTACACCTGCAGGATTACCACCTTTTCCGTTTTCTGCAAAAGCGTTAAGAATTTGTATTGTAACTGTTTTTTTTGAACTATCCATTTTATGTTTTTTATGTTATGTAAGATGGACGAAAGAAGTTAGAAAAAGACGTAATTAATTTTCATCATTTTCAAAATCTAGTAATTTACCTGTATTATCTGACTCTACATTAGGGCAATTTAAAATATTTTCTTTTAAAATTTCTTTAGCTTTTTGAACTCGTGATTTGGTTCCCGAATAGGAGATTTTTAGATATTCTGCTAGTTCTTTTTGTGAATAATTTTTAAAAGAGGTTAAAATAATTGCTTCTTTATGTTGTGAAGAAAGGTTTTCTATTTTTTGATTGATACAGTTGGTTAGATTTGAATACTCAAAATTATTGGTGTCTTTTTCTGGAATATCTATACCCGTAATTGAAATGCTTTTATCTTTTACTTTTCGAAAATAATCTATAATGCTATTTCTTGTAATCTGGTAAATCCAAGAAGTGAGTTTAGAAATATGTTTTAGCTGATGAATTTTAGTTTGAACCTTTAAGAAAACCTCTTGATGAATATCTTTTGACGTTTGTTCATCTTTTACTTTTCCTAAAATAAACTTATAAAGCTCTTCATTTAAGTCAACCCAGATAATGTTAATTTCTCTATTCACAATTTTGTTTTTTAACGTGTTTGTGTATCTATTTTTGTGGTTAAACTGCAATATGCTTTTTACCAATCCCGAAAGATAATTAATTCGTGTGAATTTACATTTTAAAAATACTGTAGCAATTAATTAGCTTTTTCATCATTCTCTTTGGATCTATCTTCTTTTTCGTCTAACATTTCTAAATAAAGATCCTCAACATGTTCTCTAGCCCAAGCGGTTCTTCTTAAAAAACCCAAGCTAGATTTCATAGTCGGATTGTATATAAAACAGCGAATATTGACACGATCTCCCAGATACTCCCAACCATAATACGCTACCAAACGTTCTAAAACCTGTACAAGTTTAACTCCGTGAAACGGATTGTTTAGCTGTTCTTCTGTAGCTTGCTTTCGTATGCGTTTTGTAGGTTTTTTTTTATTAGAAAGTTCTTCAGATTGCTTTTGTGTGTCTGTAGGTTTGTTGTTGTCAATGTTATTTGTGTTCATTGTTGTTGTGTCTATTGAATACAGTTTTAAGAGATGGTTTTTTCGGAAACCCAACCCGTAAGATCTTCAATGAAATATTGCAAAATTTTATCATAGCTATCTTCTGTATCTTCCATATCGAAGGTTTTCCAATCTAACCAAAACTCTGATAATAAAGTGTACAGTTCTTTATCTAACTCTTGAAAAGCGATGAAGTGTTTATGGTACTTAAATGCCGGATTATTACAAGACTTCATTGCGAAGAATGTACCAATAAAAAAATCTACAGCTTCTCTATCATAAATGCCTTTGTTCTTATACCTTTTAAAGAGAACGTCTAACATTTTCTTATTCATCTTAGGTTCATTAAAATCACTTGTTAAAAGTCGATTTTCATAACCCATTTTTAAAAATAGTGGACGCTTTAATTCAAGTTCTAGACAATACGCTACATGCTCTTTTAAACCATCAGAAAAAAGAGTATTAATTTCCTCAGATTTTTCCAAAACAGGATAGAAATCTTCTTCGATTTTTACGTTTTTTGATTTTAAGTAAAGGTGAATTAATTGATGGGTAAATGAAGTTGCACTAAGGTCATTTTCATTAATGCTGATGGTTGCACTATTGTCTGAAACGGTTGAACTATAACCCTCTTCTGTACTTGCTATTAATTCAATTTTATATACGTTACTTAATTCATTCCATAAATCGATGTTCTTGTCATCAATTAACAGCGTAAGATGTGCTTTCATGTATTTAAACTATTTTTTACCAATGCGGAAAGATAATTAATTCGCGTTAATTTCTGTTTTAGAATTACTAAAGAAATCACAAAAAGCATAAACTTACTTGAACTATATAAATAAAGCCTCACAACTTGTGAGGCTTTATTGGTGTTTATTAAGTTAGGTGAAATATTATTCCAAGGCACCATGGCTTTTTGCAGTTTCTATCCAATGTTCGGCAATTCCTTTGGTGTCTGCACCTAAGCCTTTTGCCAAGTGCAATGCTACTGCAATCATTAAAACAGAAGCTTCATGCAGTTCTTCAAATGTTTGTATGGCTCCAAATTTTTCTTGTGCTTTTTCTAGTAGATATTCATTGTGTTTTTGAGCAAAAACAACAGGGTTTTGGGTTGTGTCAGTAATTGTAGGAATCATTAAGTAATCTATCCATTCTTGGCCAATTCTTACTGCCAATACTTCTGGTGCTTCGTTTCCAATTATTCTCCAAGCCGCCAATGTTTTGGTATCTCCAGATTCAGACAATCCAGACTCTAGTAATAAGGCAAACCCAACATCTGCAATGTTTTGCATAATAATTAAATACTCGTCTTGTGCTTTTTCAAATTCACCAGCTTCTTGCGCTTTAATATAGTCGCCAACACTCATTTTTGGTAATTCTAATACTTCAGCACAGTCGTTTAAACACGGAAATTGATCTCCTTGGTACATATACTCTGAATTGTTAAATTGTATTTGTCGTCCTAATGGATACAAACGGCAGGCTAACGGTCGCCCTAAATGAACACTACAACCAGCATTGTCTACATATTGACTACAGGCTTGTTGGCCTTTGTTATCTTGTTTGCCATCAAAGCGTAATTTAATTCCGCCAAACTCACAATAGAAATCTCTAAACTCTCTTACTGTAACTTTCTTTTCTTTACTAAAACATAAGATTTCCCAAGGGTTTAGCCAAACTGCTTTACCAAAACAGCAGGTTCCAGATCTAGAGCAGGTTAGTGGTAAAATGTCTTCTTTAGTAAGTTTGGTTGTTTGCATTTTTATAGGGAGTTGTTTATTTTTTTAATTCCATATGTAAGGTAGGATACGGTTTTCCAGAAGCATCCAATTCAGAACGGCTGATGGTTTCAAATCCGCAATAGTTGTAAAACCCAACTGCCTGTTCATTCTGTTCATTTACATCAACTTTTGTTACATCTAAAGTGTCAATGGCGTACTTTAATAATGCTTTGCCAATTTTTTTACCTCTATATTCTGGGTGAATAAAAAGCATTTCTAAATTTTGATCAGCAACACCCAAAAAACCAATAATCTTTTTTTTATCAGTTCGTATGCAGCGTAATTCAACAGCATCTAGGTAGGTGTTTAAAATAAGTGGTTTAAAATATTGAATATCCTCTTCTTTTAAAAAGTGATGTGTAGCTCTCACTGAAGACTCCCACACATCTAGAATAGCTGTGTATTCTGTTTTATTAACTGTATCTATTTCTAAGTTCATTATCTAAATTACTGTGGAAGCGGAAAGGTACTTAATTAGGGTGAATTAATGTGATGTAAATTCTGTAGTAATTAGTTATAGAATAAAATCCCCGCAATTTGTGAGGCTATTGCTGTAGGGTTTTATAAGTTTTCCTTTAAAAATTTGACAAATTTGGCACCTGTTTTTTGTTCAATTTCTTTTATGATGATTTTTTTGATTTTAAAGTCAGCATCTAATAAAACAGTCGTTGGTCGTTCCATAATTCCATACTGTCTAAATAATTCTCTACTCATTTGAACAAATTCAAAAGTGTAGTTTTTTTTGTCTTTATATTTTTTTGTTAACTCTAAATCTTGGTCGTTAATCATTATAAATATAGTCTCCTCTTTAATAGTTGCATAGGCTTCTTCCATTATTGGTAGTTCTGTTAAACAAGGAGCGCACCAAGTAGCCCAAAAATTTACAACTACCTTTTTTGATTTTGATAATTCTTTGAGCGTTACTGTTTCACCATTTAATTTTTTTACTTCGAGTTTAGAAAAGTCAATTTCACTAATTTGACTTTCTTGGTAGGAGTTGATTAGTGGTTTTGAAAGCACATTAAAAGCAATAAATAGCACACCCAATACTGCTCCCCAAAAATAAGGAGATCTATAGTTGATTTTTTTCATGATTACTGTTTTTTGAAGTTTAAAATAAATTAATGGCTTGGTCAAAATTGAATAATGAGAACAACATCATTCCAATTAAAGCAATAGTTAAAAAGGTGATGATACATTTAATTGAGAATTGTAGGGCTTTTTTCATCTGTATATTTTAAGTGTTTTAAAGCACGGCAAATATGTGTGAAATCATTGTGTATTGAAAAAAAGGAAGGGTGTAAAAAAGGGTGTAACTTTGTTAATTATCAGTGTATTAGTTGGTTACTTCAATTGTTTCTTTTTAAGAACATTGTATTTTTGTATAATCTCCTTGCGATTCTTTACATTTTCTTTCTTGTAAATATTGTTGATGTGAGATTTTATAGTAGACAACTCTACAAATAATGCATTGGCTATTTCAATATTCTTTTTTCGTTGGATAATTAACAGAACAATTTCTTTTTCTCTATCTGTTAAATTAGTTTCAAACTCAGCAATAGTTTCTGTAGATTCTTTGGTTCTACCAAGTATAATTCCGAAAAGTAAAATAAGAAGTAAAAATGCGACAATCAGTATTGAATTGATGGAGTTTATTTGCACAGATTTAGCATAGTCTGGAGCATAAAAAAGAGCGAACATAAAAATACAGATACATAGAATTATAGCTACTACAAGTAGTATTCCTTTTTTAGGTATTTGTTTTAGTAGCTTCATTTATTTTACTATAGTAGTTAACTTATTCACTTAAATGTTGAGCTGTCATTTTTTAATACCATTTATAGATAGAAATCTATTTTCCATATTCAGCTATAGCCTCTTTTTTCTCAAACACAAAAATGTTGAAAAAAAGGGATTGTTTAATTGTACTTTTTTGGTATTTGGTTGTTAGTTCTCTCGCGATCAAACATCCAAGAAAGAATCCACCATCTAGTTCCGTCATTATATAATTGAATGCTATTGATGCCCCTTTCTGTAACTGGACCTTCTTTTTCATTTTTTGTGATATAGGTGCTCCAAACATGCGTAATATTCCCGAATTTTTGAGTCTTTCGGCTAATTTCATATTCCCAAAATCCATCTTTAGGAACGCCAAAACTTTTATGATATTCTGATAAGTTCTGGGTAATGATATAAGGTTTATTGTTTTTATTCATTCCTGTAACAGCTATAAAAGCACCAGGATGATGTAAAGATAAATCTCTTTCCCAATTTCTTACTTGCCCTGCAGGACCAGAAATAACATCGTAGTAGGCTTTAATAATACCATCAAGGGTTTCGATATCTGCTTTTAATGGGAACTTATTTTTAGTAGAATTCTGTGCATTGGTTATTGAGCACAAAAAAAGAAATAACGCCAATGACGTTAAGAGTTTATTGTTCATGATGTTTTTTTTAGCCTTTTAAGTTAGTGTTAATTATATTCTTTTTACGCAGTACTGCGTTCCATTATTTATCGTCAAATATATTTTCACTCCATTTTCTAAGTTCATAATATTTAGATTTTGGTTCTCCCGTCCAGCCATGTATTCCTTTTTTTGGCAGCCAAACCAAATGTATATATAAAGCAGGTATCGTCATCAATCCAAAAACGATCAATGCTGTTTTTTGTCCAAAAAATACTGAAACACCAACAACGATTGCCAAGCCAAAAACATATTTTAAAAATTTCCGTAACCTAGGTGTTCGCTCTTCAAAATGCCCTAAGCAAATATAGCCTAAACACATAGTGCTGCTTAAAACAGCAATTTCAAACCAAATAGTATTTGTGTCCCACATAATTATACATGTCTTAAGTTTACAATCTATTAAATTTATAGATGCAAGAAAAATGAAATCAATTTGTAAAACAGTAATTGTTTTTTAAAAAGTTGGTATTCATTTTCTTAGCATTGTAAAGTTAACAAAAAGTGTGATACCTTAAATTTTAGTTTTCAACATTTTGTTAAAGAAAAGTTAAATAGGTCACAGTCAAAATCTGTGCAATGATTGTTTTGTTTACCTTAGACACTTAAACTATAATCAAACTAATTTCTAATGAAAAAACTTGTATTTCTTTTTTTGTTGATTTCCTATTCGGTTTCAGCACAACAAGTAGATTTATCGTACTATTTACCCAAAGATGTATCGTACAATAAAAATATACCTACTCCAAAATCTGTTATTGGACACGAAGTAGGTGAGTGGCATGTTACGCATGATAAGCTTGCAGAGTATATGAAAGCTTTGGCAGCATCTTCTAATAGAATTTCTATAGAAAACAGAGGAACCACTGCAGAAGGTAGACCAATGTTATTATTAACAATCACATCGCCAGCTAATCACCAAAAGATTGATGCGATTAGAAAACGTCATATTGCAGCAACGAATGATGCTTCTTTAGATGTTTCTAACGACCCTATTGTTGTATACCAAGGGTTTTCTATTCATGGTAATGAGCCAAGTGGTGCAAATGCTGGATTGGCTGCAGCTTATTATTTAGCAGCTGCTCAAGGAAGTAAAGTAGACGATTTATTACAAAACACTATTGTGTTGTTTGATCCTTCTTTTAATCCTGATGGATTGCAACGATTTGCATATTGGGCAAATACGAATAAGGCATCGAATATAAATCCAGATCCGAATGATAGAGAATATCATGAAGTTTGGCCTGGAGGAAGAACCAATCATTATTGGTTTGATATGAATAGAGATTGGTTGCCAGTACAGTTGCCAGAATCTAGAGCAAGAATTGCTTCTTTTCATAAATGGTTGCCAAACATCTTAACAGATCATCACGAAATGGGATCGAATTCTTCGTTCTTTTTTCAACCAGGAATTCCCTCTAGAACAAACCCATTAACACCTCAGTTAAATCAAGATTTAACTAAAGAGATTGCAACTTATCATGCAAAAGCATTGGATAAAATTGGTTCGATGTATTATTCTGAAGAAAGCTTTGATGATTTTTATTACGGAAAAGGATCAACGTTTCCAGATGTAAATGGAAGTATAGGAATTTTATTTGAGCAAGGATCTTCTCGTGGTCATGCACAAGAAACAGTAAATGGTGTGTTAACATTCCCTTTTACAATTCGCAATCAATTTACAGCAGCACTTTCTACCTTAGAAGCAGCGAGAAGCATGCGTGTTAAGATTAAAAAATACCAACAGAGTTTTTATAAAAATGCAAAGAAAGAATCGGCTAAAACAAAAGCCATTGTTTTTGGTGATGAAAAAGATGCTGCGAAGACTTATCATCTAGCAGAAATTTTAAAGAGACATAATATCAAATTCAACGAAGTAAAAACTGATTTTACATCAAAAGGGAAAAGATATAAGAAAGGATACAGTTATGTAATTCCTATGCATCAAAAGAACAGTCGTTTGGTAAAAGCAATGTTCCAAAAAAGAACCACGTTTCAAGACAGCTTGTTCTATGATATTTCTGCATGGACATTTCCATTGGCTTTCAATTTAGATTATGAAGAAGGGATTTCTACCAATAAAATAGGTAAAGAAGTAACAAACTTGGCATTGCCAAATGGACGTGTTTCTTATAAAAGTGACTACGGATATTTAATGCCATGGAATGAATATTATGCGCCAAAAGCCTTGAATGCAATCTTAGCAAAAGGAATTAGAGCAAAGGTTTCTATGAAGCAATTTAAAAACGACGGAATCTCGTATGACTACGGAACTATTTTTGTGCCAGTACAAAATCAGAAATTGAATTCTAGAGACTTATTCACATTCTTAGAAAAAGTAGCTAAAGAAAGTTACTTACAAATCAATGGAACAAAAACAGGATTGAATGATGGTTCAGATTTAGGATCTAACAACTTTAGAAATGTTGCCCCTAAAAAAGTAGCTATTTTAGTTGGAGGACGATTTTCTAGTTATGATGCTGGTGAGATCTGGCATTTATTTGATACGCGTTATAATATGAAGATAACTAAATTAGACGTGTCTTATGCAAGTAGAGTAGACTTAAGTAAGTATTCTACCATTATAGCAAACGGAGGTTCTGTAGACAAAGCATTAGAGTCTAAATTAAAAACGTGGGTTAAGAACGGTGGAACCTTAATCGGTAATCGCTCTGCAACAAGATGGTTGTCTTCTAAGAAATTTATAAACTTAGAATTTAATAAAACAAAAGCACTTACTGCTCCTGTTACTTTTGAGAACAGAAGCTTGCAATCTGGAGCACAGGTTATTGGTGGTGCAATTTTTAATACAAAGTTAGACTTATCCCATCCTATTACTTTTGGATATAAGAACGATCATTTAGCGATGTTTAGAAACACGACTATTTTTGTGAAACCGAATAAGAGAAGTTATAACAATCCGATCCAGTATACAAGCAACCCGTTATTAGCAGGGTATATTTCTGAAGAGAATTTAGAGCAGTTAAAAAATACGGTTCCTTTTCAAGTTCAAAGAAACGGTAGAGGTAAGGTTGTTGTATTTACAGACAATACCAATTTTAGAGCATTTTGGTATGGAACCAACAAGCTATTGATGAATGCTATTTTCTTTAGTGGAGCAATGTAATAACAATACAATTTTATAAATATAAGGTTCTTGAATTTTCAAGGACCTTTTTTTTGTAACAAAATATAAAAGATGTCGTCATATAGATATCAACCTTTAAAAAATACTATGAGTTTATTACGAGTTTTATTAGCTATTTTCTTTCCGCCACTTTCAGTTCTTGGAAAAGGATGTGGTTCTTTTGTAATCGTTTTTTTATTGACGCTTTGCGGATGGGTTCCTGGAGTAATTGCAGCATTGGTAATTTTGAATAATCCTGATAATTAGGATGGCCTAATATTTGTCTTATTTTAAAAATGAAATTATTATTTATTACATTTTTTGTTCTTTCATATTCAATTAATAGCTTTTCTCAAGTAGAGGAGAAGCATCTTATTGGTAACTGGTATCACATAAAAACGGATAGAGTTTCTAAGGAGATAACTTTAGAAAAAACAAAAAAAGATTATGGAATAAGTCTAAGTTTAAGAAATGATAATAGTATAAGAGAACATTATTCAGCTCCATGTGGTAATGATATGCAGTTTTTTAGAAGTGCAAATAAAGGAGTTGGGAAATGGAGTTACAATTCAAAAACACATATTTTAACATCTTCAATTCCTCTTTTATACGCTAGTAAAAAATTTAAGCTAATAAGTTATAAAGATAATAGAATTGTACTAAGTTCATTACCTATAAAGTAAGTGTCATTTAAGATATCTGTTCTCCGTTTTTAATTTCTTTAGAAGCTTTTAATAAGACTACATGTCCATCTTTATTGTAAATACCTAACACCAAACATTCGCTCATAAAATTAGCTATTTGTCGAGGTTTGAAATTTACAATAGCATTCACTTGACGATTTAATAAGTCTTCTTTGCTATACAAATCTGTAATTTGTGCACTCGATTTTTTAATGCCCAATTCTCCAAAATCAATCACTAATTGATAGGCTGGTTTTCGCGCTTTCGGAAAATCATTTACTTCTATAATTGTTCCGACTCTTAAATCTACTTTTACAAAGTCTTCAAATGTAATCTCTTCTGCCATTATCTCCCTAATTTTTTTAGTACCCAAAGCGGACCAATTAATAAAAATTGCAAGTCTTTGATAAACGATGGTTTTTTACCTTCTACCTTATGTCCGTAGAACTGACCAATCCAAGCAATAACAAATATTGCTAGAGAAATTAAGGCTAAATTTCCAACTCCGCTTAACCAATAATTTCCAACAATACTTAAAGCGGTTACCAAAAACATATTGATAAAATACCAAAATCCTAATCGCAGGTAAAAGAAGAGAATTAAAACAGTAACCATTGTTGCCCAGTTTTCAAGAAATGGATTGTATAGGCCAATTGTATTTTCTAAAAAAGTAGTAGGGATACTAAATAATAATCCAATTACGCTAAAGAAAATAGCTGGCACACAGATGTAATGTATGGCTTTATTGGTTTTGTTTTGATGGCTTACAGCATATTCGTCAAACCATTGTTGAGCAGTTTTCATAGGTATAATTTAGAATTCTAAATATATGAAATGTAAATATACTAATTGTACATTTTGCTAAAACCTTGTCAATTCGAGTGAGTTTTACGATTGAAATGAATGAAACTTGTATGGAGAATCAGAGTTTTAGTTTTCTAGACTATTGTTATACCCAGTTATTGCGAATCAATAGATTCTCAATATGAGCATAATGATGATTGCAATGCCACGCATAAATACCAATATTTTTTTTTAGAGAAACAGCATCTCCACTTTCTGGATGGATAAAAACCTTTTCTAAATCGGTGTCAGAAAGACCTTTTAATAAATACACCCATTTGGCATGCAATGCTTTTATAAAAAGTAATGAGAGTTCAATTGGAGCATTTTTGGTGTCAAACAACTCAGCCCAGCTGGCTTCGTAATAGGCTTTAATTGTTGGCTGATTTTCAGTGAGCGTCCATTTAAAACGAACATAACTGTTTACATGGCTATCTCCACAGTGGTGAATAGTTTGTCTAACCGTCCAACCACCATCTCTGTAAGGCGTATTTAATTGTTCTTCGGATAAGTTTTTAACAAGCTTTTCTAAGGTACTTGGAAAGTTTTCAATATCAGAAATCCATGTAGCAATCTGCTCACTCGTAATTTCTGTGGGGATATGTACTTGACCAATAGGGTATTTTAAATGCTCTAACATTAATCTAAAAATTGTTCATCAATAAATTGTTTCGCTCGGGTGTTTTTAGGATTCAATTCTAGCGATTTTTTAAAGCTAATCATGGCATTTACAGAGTCTTTACTTCTATAGTATGCTTCTCCTAAACTGTCAAAAGTATTTGCACTCTTAGGATAAAGTATTGTGTTTAACTTAAAAATTTTGACTGCTTTTTTATATTCTTTTTTTCGCATTGCTCTATAGCCAAGGTTGTTTAAATCTCCTTCTCGAATACTTCTACTATTAGGGTTGTTCTTCTTTATAGATAAATATCCTTCTATCGCTTTGTCAATTTGATCATTTTCATAATAGGCATTTGGTGTTTTTTGTCCTGCTAACATTTTAGGAAACTTAATGGTTGCGCCTTTATGTTCTCTCTTTTGTGCTAAGAGAATATGCACTTCTGGCTGCATCACAAAAATGAATTTTTCATTCATTTCTTGAATATAAAAAGTGCTATCGTTAATCTTTAATGGTTTGATATTTTCTTTATCTCTCCATTGTACTAATAACTCGTTTTCAGTAAAAGAAATTCCAATTGTTTCTTTTGCATTGAATAAATAGTCACCACTAACAGAAGTCATAAATTCTGATGAGTTTTTAGTATTACTACATGAGGCTAAAAAGATAACTGAGAGAAGAAGTAGAATGCGTTTCATAAAAATTAGTTGAGTTTTAATTTTGTGTCTAACTAATTAGTTAGACGAATAAAAGGTGGTGATAGTTACAAAAAAAACAAAGATAATTAAAATTACAGTAGGGTATTTAAAGAGTTACCTGTTATATAAACAAAGAAAAATAGATAGGAATGAGTTTTAAAAGGTCTTTTATTATAATTGGAATATTGGCGTTAATATGTAGTTGCAGTTCTTCTAACATTGATGTAGATGATGCTGATATACTAATAGACCCAATATCTAGCACACCAAATATTTTATTAATAATTGCAGATGATATGGGGTTAGACGCCACGCCAAATTTTTCTGAAGGAACTATTAAGCCTAACATGCCAAATTTACAAGCGTTGATGAATACTGGAATTACGTTTAAAAATTTGTGGTCGTATCCAGTTTGTTCTCCTACAAGAGCATCAATTTTAACAGGAAAGTACGGAGGTAAGTCTGGAGTTTTAGAAGTTGGAAATGTTATTTCTACTTCAGAAACATCTATTCAGAATTTTATAGATGATAACACAAGCAATGCCTATGCAAGCGCGATTATTGGAAAATGGCATTTGTCAAATTCAGCGTCAGATCCAACAACAATGGGAGTTGATTATTTTGCAGGTTTATTAACAGGAGGAGTGCAAACTTATACAAATTGGAGATTAACAGAAAACAATTCAACTTTAACATCTACAGAATATACCACTACCAAGTTTACAGATTTAGCAATAGATTGGATAGATAAACAAACGAAACCTTGGTTTGTATGGTTAGCTTATAATGCACCACATACACCTTTTCATTTGGCGCCAACAGACTTACATTCTCAAGGGAATTTACCTACAGATAGTGGAAGTATAGATGCAAATCCAACTCCATATTATATGTCTGCAATTGAAGCAATGGATACTGAAATGGGAAGATTGATAGATGGTTTAACTACTGAAGAGAAAGAAAATACAATTATTATTTTTATTGGCGATAATGGATCACCAAATCAGGTTGCTCAATATCCGTATAACAGATTTAAAGCAAAAAACTCATTATATCAAGGAGGTATAAATGTACCAATGGTCGTTTCTGGAGCTGGAGTTTCACGAATGAATGAAAATGAAGATGCATTGATTCATACTACAGATTTGTTCTCAACCATCGCATCCATTGCAGGTATTCCTACTTCTAATGTAGAAAACAGCACAAGCTTTTATCCTTTATTAACCAATGCAAACGCTTCTTCTAGAACCTATGTATATACAGAAATTTCTGATAACGGAATTGGATATGCAATTAGAAATGCTACCTATAAACTAATTAAATACGATTCTGGTATTGAAGAATTTTACAATTTAGGCAGTGACGCTTATGAGAATTCTGATCTGATAGGTACAATGTTGTCAACAGAAGCTAGTAATGCAAAAGCAGCATTAGAAGCAGAAGCGATACGAATTAGAAATTAGTTTATCCTTAAGCTATTTAGTAATCAACTCTTCAATTACATTAAAAACTAAATTTGTAGAAAAAGATAAGTACTCAAAATTCACGGTTTCATAAGTGTCAGTAACTCTGTGATAATGTGGAGTTGTATCTTTATTTCTGTATTCTTCAGTGATTCCCACAGCATTAAATCCTTCAGTTCTGAAGGCTCTATGGTCAGAACCAGCTTCTGGTGTAACCAACGCTTTTATACCAAGTTTTTTAGCTTGTTTTTGATATACAGTTTTTAAATAAGGAGTTGGTATTTCAATCTCAATATTTCTGTCATTATCCATATCCCAACCCATTTGATCTACCGTATGAACAGAATGTACATTCATTTTTTTTTCTTTTATGAATTCCGTAAAAGCCTGACTACCAACAAGCCCATGCTCTTCCTGATCAAAATAAACTACCATTACATTTTTTGTTCGAGTTTTTAAAGCAGCAATTTGTTTTGCCACTCCATAAACCAAAGCACAGCCTGTTGCATTGTCATTTGCGCCCGGGCAATCTTTAACAGAATCGAAATGCGCACCAATAATCACATATTCATTACTTTCTGTAGTTGAAGGAATTATTGTGTAAATATTTTTTCCTTCATAGTTTTTAGTGACCCCTTTTCTAAGGATATCAATCTTGTAGGAATGCTCTTTAAGTTTTAATCCTAAACCTTTAATCTGGTTCCCTAAAAAATCTCTTGCAATATTTCTGTTTTCAATACTGTATCTATCATGTAAAGGTTTGTGGTTATTGATTCCAGTCTTTCCCGTTAAGCCGGCAAGAATGGATTGTTGTTCTTTTTGAATTGTTTGTGACTGACAAACAGCAATTGCAAGGCTAAAAGTTAGAAGTAAACTTATTTTTAAGAGCTTCATAGTATAAATTTCTTTTTATTCAATTATTCTTTTTTCAAATATAGGGTTTGATTTTATTGCATCAATAAATTCTGGGTCAAAACTTTCAATAGTTACAAACTCAAAATTTACAAAAAAGAAGTGTTTTAATCCATTTTGTTTTAAAATTTGATTTCGATTTTTATCTGGCAAATGTTCAAGAATAAGGCTACTCGGAACTGGCTTTTCAAACTGATAAATGCGTAATTGCCTTGTATTCTGTTGCAATATTTTTTTGAGTCCATTTAAGTCTGTTTGAACATCCATTTCTAGTTGACGAACAGATTGATTCTTAAATTCTAAACCGCGTTCGGTTTTTAAATCAATTGTATACCATTCACTTGACTCATTAAGTGAAAAACCATGAATAAAAATGATATCTATGTTGTGATCAAAAAGGCTCCAAATTTCTTCATTTGAATTCGCTTCTAATGTTATTTCTTTCATTATTATAGTTTCTAATTTGCAACTTCTTTATCAATTACATCAATAATTTCCTGAACCTCTGTTTTTAAGTTAGATTGCATTCTTATAAAATTAGTATAGATATCTACAGTAATTATGAGAATCTGTTTGTACTCAGGGTTTTTAATGAATTCATTATAATTTTTAGGTATTGCTTTTGAAGTAAACTCAAATGAAGTGAATTCAGAAACCATCATCGGTTTAATATAATTGAAATAATGATTTACCATATACGTGTCTTCAAATGTCTGATAAGCTTTAAATCTATTTGAATAAAGATCTGAAACTAAATTTCTCAATGAATCATTTGAAATTAAATCAATTCCTTGTTGCTTGAGCGTTTCATATGTGGTTTGATTAATTGTAAATGTAATAAAAGGGTAAATCATTGAAAAATGATAGTTGAGAGAATCATTATATGTAAGATTATTTTCAATATGATGAATAATAATTTCATTCGCTTTTTTACTTATTTGAAAATTGGTAATATTTCCACTAATATCATTTAAGTTTTGATGTAAATCTTTTCTTAACTCCAAGAGGGATTTTATTTCTTTAACCTTTGTTTTTTTATTCTCGTTCCAATTATTAATGCTTATTGCAATAAGAATTCCAATAACAACAAGGATAATTTCTCCAATCGCATACAGTAAGTATTTATTGAATTTATTTTCAGTTAGAAGCCGTTGACGAATTTTTCTGTAGAATTTTATCATGGGTTAAACAGTTAATCGAAAAGTAGTTGAGCCTTTATTACAAGATATTTTTTAACTAAAGTACAAAAAAAAGCCCTCGAATTTCGAGGGCCCTTGTATATCTAATAATAAAAGAGTGAAAATCTATTTCACATCCATCAATTCTACATCAAAGATTAAAGTTGCATTTGGAGGAATTACTCCACCAGCACCAGCTTCTCCATAAGCTAAATGAGAAGGGATTACTAAACGAGCTTTAGTACCCACATTTAATAATTGAATTCCTTCATCCCAACCTGCAATTACTTGACCAACACCAATAGCAAAGTCAATTGGTTGTTTACGTTTGTAAGAAGAATCAAATACAGTTCCGTCTAATAATTGACCTTTATAATGTACAGAAACAGTTGCTCCTTTAGTAGCTTTCTTTCCGTTTCCTTCTTGTAAAATTTGGTAACGTAAACCACTTGCAGTTTCATCATAACCAGCAGCAACAGAATCTAATAATTCTTTTTGTTTTGCTAATTCTTCTTCTTCACGTTTTGCTCTAGATCCTTCAAAAGTTCTAAAAGCTTCAATAGCATTAAATTTCTCTGCAGCATCACCAACGCGAACAATTTCTATAGAAGTTAATTCATCTCCTTGAGAAATAATATCAACAATATCTTGCCCTTCAACAACACTACCAAAAACAGTATGTTTGTTGTCTAACCAAGGAGTTGGTACATGTGTAATGTAAAACTGAGATCCGTTTGTTGCTGGTCCAGAATTAGCCATTGCTAATTTTCCTGGAGCATCATGTTTTAAATCTGGATGAAACTCATCATCAAATTTATAACCAGGATCACCTGTTCCAGTTCCTTGTGGACAACCACCTTGAATCATAAAATCAGAAATGACTCTATGAAAAGACAATCCATCATAATAGGGAGTTCCTTGTGGTTTTACTTTGTTTTCTAGGTTTCCTTCAGATAAAGCAACAAAGTTACCTACTGTTCCAGGAGTTTTTTCAAATTCTAAGTTTACTAAGATTTCACCTCTATTGGTGTTGAATTTAGCGTAGATTCCGTTATTCATAATTGTATTATTTATTCTTGTAATTTAATTTTTGTTTCCGATTATCGGCTATTTAAACTCACTGACAAAATGCAATTTCACTGTAGGAAATTTACTTTGTGTCATTTGTATGGTAAAAGCAGAATCTGCCAAAAAGACCAATTGTCCTTGCTTGTCTTTTGCTAAATACCGTTGTTTTATACGTTTGAATTCTTTGAATTCTTCATTCTTTTCATCTTCTGGTTCTACCCAGCAAGCTTTGTGTACTTGTAAGTTTTCATAAGTACATTTTGCTCCATATTCGTGTTCTAATCGATACTGAATTACTTCATATTGTAAGGCTCCAACTGTTCCAATAATTTTTCTTCCATTCATGTCTAAAGTAAAAAGCTGTGCAACTCCTTCATCCATTAACTGGTCTAAACCTTTAAAAAGTTGTTTAGATTTCATCGGATCGGCATTATTTACATAACGGAAATGTTCTGGAGAGAAACTCGGAATTCCTTTAAAATTTAAGATTTCTCCTTCTGTTAAGGTATCTCCAATTTTAAAATTACCAGTATCATGTATCCCAACAATATCACCAGGAAATGATTCTTCTACAATTTCTTTTTTCTCAGCAAAAAAGGCATTTGGACTCGAGAATTTTACTTTTTTACCATTACGAACATGCAGGTAAGGAGCATTTCTTCTAAAAACTCCAGATACAATTTTTATAAAAGCCAAACGATCCCTATGTTTTGGATCCATGTTGGCATGAATCTTAAAAACAAAACCTGTTAATTTTTCTTCTTTAGAATCTACTAAGCGCTCTTCAGCTTTTTTAGGCTGTGGAGTAGGAGCAATCTCAATAAATGCATCCAATAATTCTTTTACTCCAAAGTTGTTTAAGGCAGAACCAAAAAATACAGGTTGAAGTGAACCATTTAAATATTCTTCTTGATTAAATTTTGGATATACTTCATCAATCAATTCTAATTCTTCACGTAATTCTTCTGCAGCTTTTTCTCCAACAATAATATCTAACTCAGGGTTTGAGAGATCATCAAATTCTAATCCTTCAGAAATAGATGTTTTATTATCTCCAGAAAAAAGATTGATTTTCTTTTCCCAAATATTATAGATTCCTTTAAAATCGTATCCCATTCCAATAGGAAAACTCATTGGAGTAACACGCAATCCTAATTTTTGCTCTACTTCATCTAATAAATCGAACGCATCTTTTCCTTCACGATCTAATTTATTGATAAAAACCAACATCGGTATGTTACGCATTCTACAAACTTCAACTAATTTCTCAGTTTGAGGTTCCACTCCTTTTGCAACATCAATTACAACAATAACACTATCTACAGCAGTTAATGTTCTAAAGGTGTCTTCAGCAAAATCTTTATGCCCAGGAGTATCTAGAATGTTTATTTTTTTGTCTTGGTAGATAAATGCTAATACAGAAGTAGCAACAGAAATTCCACGTTGACGCTCAATTTCCATGAAATCAGAAGTAGCACCTTTCTTAATTTTATTGTTTTTAACGGCTCCAGCTTCTTTAATTGCTCCACCAAACAATAATAATTTCTCAGTCAACGTAGTTTTTCCTGCATCGGGATGCGAAATGATTCCGAATGTTCTTCTACGTTGTATTTCTTCTAATAAACTCATCTACAAAAATTGAGGTGCAAAGGTACGGTTTATTCTATAGTTTTTTAAAACTCAAATAGATAAAATATGGTAAAGATTAAATGTTATAATCATTCGAGAATTAGATTTTTGTATGTAGATTTATAACCATGAAAGAAGTAGCATTTGTTCTTGTTTTGGTATTGATTTTTAGTTGTAAAGAATCGAATAAAAGCAAAAACCAAAAGAAAGTTGAAACCATAGAGAGTATCTCTAATCTTGTAGATTTAAATGATGAGTCTGTAGATATGACTTCATTTAAAGGAAAGAAAGTGTTGGTAAATTTTTGGGCTACTTGGTGTGCTCCTTGTAAAAAAGAAATGCCAGATTTATTGGAAGCCCAACATATATTAAAAAAAGACAACTATGTTTTTCTATTGGTTTCTGATGAGTCTCAAGAGAAAATAGTTGAATTTAAGAATAAAATGAAGTACGGTTTTACCTATTTAAAATCGACTAAAACAACATCTTCATTTGGAATTTATGCATTGCCAACCACTTTTATTTATAATGAAAAAGGAGTGAAAGTAGATGAGGTTATTGGTGCAGTAACATGGAATTCAAAAGAAATGATACACAAGTTAAAAAACATCAAATGAAAAAAGTAATCCTAGTATTCTGTATTGTTAGTGTGTTTATTGGTTGCCAAAAAAAAGAATTGGTAATTACTGATATTCCGTTTGAATTTGGAATTAACAACGCAGAACCAAATTTAGTAGCGCAAGACGGAAAGTTATCACTTTCATGGGTAAACTCTATCAGAGGAAAAGAAGCAACATTGTATTACAGTCAATTAGAAAATGATGTATGGAATGCACAATCTAAAATTTCTTCTGGAAATGATTGGTTTGTGAACTGGGCAGATTTCCCAGCAAATGCAACTAACGGAGGTGTTTTGTTAACCAGTCATTTGCAAAAGTCGGCTACAGGAACATATACCTATGATGTAATTCTGAATCTCCGAAAATTGAACGGCGAAATTATTAAAGAAAATTTTTTATTGAATACAGATGGAATGGAAGCAGAACATGGTTTTGTTAGTGTAATTCCTAATGAAAAAGATGGTTTTTTGATTACGTGGTTAGATGGCAGAAATACTGTAAAAGAAATGGAAAATAATCATCATAAAGCAATGACTATTAGAGCTGCTGAAATTTCTAGTGATGGAATAATCTTTAACGAAACTCAGTTAGACGGTAGAACGTGTGATTGCTGCCAGACTTCAATTACAATGACTCAGAATGGACCAATGATTGTGTATAGGGATAGAAGTAATAAGGAAATTAGAGATATTTATTTCTCTCAGAGAATCAATAATAAATGGACAGAACCGACAGTTGTTTATAATGATAATTGGAAAATTAATGGTTGTCCTGTAAATGGGCCAAAAGTAGTTTCAAATAGTAAAAACACAGCGGTTTCTTGGTTTACAGTAGCTGAAGGAAACCCTAAAGTTAAGATTTCATTTTTATCAGATACTACAACTTTCGATGCTCCAATTATCTTAAATGACGTGGATGCAATTGGAAGAGTAGATCTTGCTTTTATAAATAACAATGAAGTATTGGTGAGTTATATGGAATCTGATGAAGCGGACACCTATTTACGCTGTAAAAAAGTGCATAAGAACGGAACTGTTTCTGAAGCGATAACAATTTCTAAAATAAATTCAGGAAGAAGTACTGGTGTTCCTCAATTAGAAATTATGGACGGTTTTGCATATATGGTTTGGACCACTTCTATTGAAAAGAAAAACCAACTTAAAGCAGTGAAATTTAATCTAGATGGAATTTAGTCTAGTCTCTCTTCTGTCTTATCTTAATTTTCTACTAACCACTAACTAATTTTACTCAATAATTTCAACTTTCATAGGTACATCAACCACAGGCCATTCTTTAATATCTGTTTTTAAATTGGCTATCTTACGCATCGCTTCAAATCCAGAAATAACTTCTCCAAAAACAGTATGCTCATTGTTTAAATGATGGGCTCCATTTTTACTTTGTACAATGTAAAATTCAAATGGACTTGAGAGTTTGTTTGGGTTGTTCTCCCAATGTCTTGCAGCTGCCAAAGCCCCGTATTTATGTTTTCTATGCGATCTAAATTCCGGTTTCATTAAATAGTTACCATATTTCTGACGTTGTCGCATGGTATAATCTTCATCAGAATTGCCTCCTTGAATTACAAAGTTCTTTGCAACTCTATAAAATACTGTAGTATCAAAATATTTAATTTTAGTTAGGAAAATAAAATTAGCTCTATGAATAGGAGTGTCGTTGTATAATCGTAATTTAATATCTCCAAAGCTTGTTTTAATAACTACTTTGGTTTCTTTGTTGGTCTTCTCGTATTCAGTAAAAAAAGCCTCTACATTATGTCGTCTTAAACTGTCCCATGTTTTTTCTGCTTTTTTAATTGGTTTTACTTCCTTTTCTATAATTGGTTCTACTAGTTGTTTATTCTTTTTTTCTTCACAGCTAATTATCGACAATAGTAAAGTAATACTTAAAAGTAGTTTGAATAACTTCATTTTAAATTGATTGTTTATTGATTGCAAAGATAATTGATTTTGCTACATTTGTTTCATGGTTGAAGAGCAAGTTATTTTAGTTGATACAAATGATAACCAAATTGGTTTAATGCCAAAAATGGAGGCCCATGAAAAAGCATTGTTACATCGTGCATTTTCTGTATTTACATTTAATGATAAAGGCGAATTACTTCTACAGCAAAGAGCTGCAGATAAATACCATTCGCCGTTATTATGGACTAATACTTGTTGTTCGCATCAACGAAACGGGGAAACTTCTTTAGAGGCAGGTAAACGTCGTTTACAAGAAGAAATGGGATTTACCTGTGAGTTAGAAGACGTGTTTTCTTTTATCTACAAAGCACCGTTTGACAATGGATTAACAGAGCATGAATTAGATCATGTACTTATTGGGAAGTTTAACCTAAACCCAGTTGTTAACCCTGAAGAAGTAGAAAGTTTTAAATGGATGTCTTTGGATGCTGTAAAAGCAGAAATGGAAAATAAACCAGAAATATATACAGAATGGTTTAAAATTATTTTTAAAGAATCATTTGAAAAGATTACGAATTATAAATCACGAAAACTTGATTTTCTTTAATCTTTTAGTTTCAATTTTTAAATAAAAAAAATGCCTAAAGTTACTGCACATAGAAAAGCGCATTTTAATGCGGCACACAGATTGTTTAATCCAGCATGGTCTGACGAAAAAAATGCCACCATTTTTGGAAAATGTAGTAATCCTCATTATCACGGGCATAATTACGACTTAACCGTTTCTGTAACTGGAGAAATTGATCCGGTAACAGGGTTTGTAATGGACTTGTCTATTTTACGTGAATTGATTAAAAGCGAAATAGAAGAAGCTTTTGATCATAAAAACTTAAATGTAGAAGTAGCAGAATTTAAAAACTTGAATCCGACTGTAGAAAATATTTCAGTGGTTATTTACAATAAACTTAGAGCTAAAATCAAAACATCATTGGACATTTCTGTTACGTTGTATGAAACTCCTAGAAATTATGTTACGTATTCTGGTGAGTAGACAAGTCTAAAGAATTTAATCATCTTCATTCTCCTTTTTGTGTTTTTTATATCCAATAACTAGTCTTACACCCAATCTTGCAGATAAGATGATGTCAATGACTATTACAATGTTAAAACCGTCTATTATTTTTTATGTTATAATATTTGTCGTTTTTATCATTACTTAATTCTTTTAATAGACCTTATCATTACTGGTTCTATTAAACGTTGATTTTTATTTTCTCCAGATTGAATTTTTCGAACGATATCCATTCCTTTAATAACTTTTCCAAAAGCAGCAAAACCATAACCATCAGGGTTTCTTTTACCTGCAAAATCTAATGCGGGTTGTGCATTGATACAAATAAAGAAACTGTTAGTTGCAGTATTCGGCTCACTTCTAGCCATAGATAGTGTTCCGTTTTTATGAAGAATTCCGGTTTTCTCGGTCGTTTCTATTTCAATCGCATCAAAATCTTTTCCTTCACCTTTTCCGCCTTGAATAACTTCTATTTTAATATCTCGTGTTGCTTCGTTTTCTGGAGTTGTTACTCTAAAAAAGGATCCATTTGTATACAAGCCTGCATCCACATATTTTAAAAAGTTAGCAACAGTAATTGGTGCTTTGTCAGGATATAATTCTACTATAATGGTTCCTTCGGTAGTTTCAATCTCACAATTAATGGTATTGTTGCAGCTCATTAATGTAATAGCAAATACAAGAAGCATAAATGTTTTTGATTTCATAGTTTTGGTAAGTTGAGTTTTTAAAGATATAGAAAAGTTAATTAATTTATATTTCGTATGTTAAAACTAAATTTCATTGTAAATTTGTTTTAGTTAAAAAGAACCTATGAGCATCCACCAATTTTTAAAATTTCAACCAATCCTAAAAGAAAAAATTTGGGGAGGAGAAAAGTTGTCAAACCTTTTAAATAAGAACTCTACTAAAACCAATATTGGAGAAAGTTGGGAGATTTCTGACGTAGAAAATGATACATCAATCGTTGCAAACGGAGCTTTACAAGGAAAGAGTTTAAAAGAATTAATTGCTAATTTTAAAGGGGATTTAGTTGGTGATACTATTTACAAACATTTTGGAGAGAAATTTCCGTTATTGATTAAGTTCATCGATGCCAAAGAAGCATTAAGCATACAATTACATCCAAATGATGCGTTGGCAAAAGAACGCCACAATTCTTTTGGTAAAACAGAAATGTGGTATGTGATGCAAGCAGATGAAAAAGCAAACTTAATTGTTGGCTTTCAAAAAGAAGTTACTTCTCAAGAATATGTTAAGAGTCTTGAAAGTAAAACATTGTTAGATATTTTAAATATTGATGAAGTTTCTGAAGGTGATGTGTATTTTATTCCGACAGGAAGAGTGCATGCAATTGGAGCAGGTGTGTTGCTTGCAGAGATTCAACAAACATCAGATGTTACTTACAGAATATATGATTGGGACAGACCAAATCCAGATGGAACGTTTAGAGATTTACATACTGAAGAAGCTATAGATGCAATCGATTATAAAGTTCAAGATACTTATAAAACTAACTATTTAAAAGTAGAGAACAATTCTTCGGAAATAGTTTCTTGTCCATATTTCACAACAAATGTGTTGCCAATTACAGAACATATTCAAATTGATCACAGAGGTAAAGACTCTTTTGTTATTTATATGTGTGTAAAAGGTGAAGTGGAATTCAAGCACCAAAATCAACAAGAAAAATTGCAACAAGGTGAAACAATATTAGTTCCAGCTTGTATCAATGAGTTTTCAATTGATACTACAAGTAACTCGGAATTATTAGAAGTATATATCAAATAAATCTACTTTTCAAACTTCATTTTTTAGGACTCATAAACCCATATTAATTTTTTATCTTTGGACTTCATTTAAAAACTAAAAGAATGCCAGGATTTGAATTATTTGGAGATGCAGAGCGTAAAGAGGTAAATGACGTTTTAGAAAGCGGCGTTTTAATGCGTTACGGATTTGATGGTGCTAGAAACGGACATTGGAAAGCAAAGGAATTAGAACAAGAATTACAAGATAACTTAGGAGTAAAACATGCACAATTAACAAGTAGTGGAACTACTGCGTTGAATGTAGCATTGGCTGTATTAGGTGTTGGAGCAGGAGATGAGGTAATTATGCCAACATTTACATTTGTAGCAAGTTTCGAATCTATTTTGGCAGCAGGAGCAACACCTATTTTAGTGGAAATTGACGATACATTAACTTTAGATCCTAAAGCTGTTGAAGCTGCAATTACACCAAAAACAAAGGTGGTAATGCCAGTACATATGTGTGGTTCTATGGCGGATTTAGATGCGTTGAAAGCAATTTGTGATACACATAATTTAATCTTACTAGAAGATGCTTGTCAAGCAATTGGAGCTTCTTATAAAGGACAAAAACTAGGAACGATTGGAGATGCTGGTTGTTTTTCTTTTGACTATGTAAAAACAATTACTTGTGGCGAAGGAGGAGCAATGGTTACCAATGACCCAAATTTAGCAGTAAATGCAGATCATTATACAGATCATGGTCACGATCATGTTGGAAATGATAGAGGAGCAGAATCTCATCCTTTTTTAGGATACAACTATAGAATTTCTGAATTGAATGCTGCTGTAGGATTGGCACAAGTAAGAAGATTAGATGGTTTTGTAGAAACACAACGTAAAAATAAGAAAGTATTAAAAGATGCTTTGAAAACAATTCCAGAAGTAACCTTTAGAAGAATTCCGGATGAAGACGGAGATAGTGCAGGATTCTTATCATTCTTTATGGAAACAAAAGAATTGACAGATAAAGTAGTAAAAGCATTTAAAGAACACGGAGTAGATGCATATTGGAATTATTTTGATAACGATTGGCATTATGTACGTAAATGGAGTCATTTAAAAGACCAAGTTTCTTTATTCCCATTATCTGATCAGATAATGAATGGAATGCAAGATTTAAATACTGCTGAATTCCCACAGTCGGATGATCTTATTTCAAGAAATATTTCTTGTTTGATTAAATTATCTTGGACAGAAGAGCAATTAAACGAAAGAGCAGCTAATATGGTTGCAGCAATTAAATCAGTACTATAAATTAGTGTCATTCCTGCGAAAGCAGGAATCTCATTTTAAGAATAAAATTGATAAAGAATGAAAATTATTGCAATGATTCCTGCTCGTTATGGAGCAACTCGATTTCCGGGTAAATTAATGGCGGATTTAGGTGGTAAACCTGTAATTGTTAGAACTTATGAAGCAACTGTTGCTACAAAATTGTTTGATGATGTTTATGTGGTTACTGATAGTGAAATCATTAAAGCAGAAGTAGAGAAGTATGGAGGAAAGGCAATTATGAGCATTAAAGAACACGAATGTGGTTCTGATCGTATTGCTGAAGCAGTAGAACACTTAGATGTAGATATTGTGGTAAATGTTCAAGGTGATGAACCTTTTGTAAAGAAAGAACCTTTAGTAAAAGTTCTTGAGGTGTTTAAAGGAAAAGATGCAGAGCAAATAGATTTGGCTTCTTTGATGCAAGAAATTACAGATTGGAAAGATATTACAGATCCAAATTATGTAAAAGTAATTGTTGATAAAAACGACTATGCTTTATATTTTTCTCGTTCACCAATTCCGTATCCTAGAGATAAAGATGCAGGAGCTAGGTATTTTGAGCATATAGGTGTCTATGCTTTTAGAAAACAAGCAATCTTAGATTTTTATAAATTACCAATGCGAACACTTGAAGCAACAGAGAAAATAGAATGTATTCGTTATTTAGAATATGGAAAGAAAATAAAAATGGTGGAGACAGATTTTATGGGTATCGAAATTGATACACCAGAAGATTTGATTAAAGCTCAAAAATATTTAAACCAATAATACTAAAACCTCATATAAATTATATGAGGTTTTTTAATTTTAGATAGATGTATAAAAATATCAAAGTCATTGCTTTTGATGCAGATGATACGCTGTGGGTTAATGAAACTTATTTTAGAGAAGCAGAACATCAGTTTGCAAAACTATTGACAGCTTTCGAAACCGAAAATAAAATTGAACAAGAGCTTTTTAAGACAGAAATCAAAAACCTTGATTTATATGGTTACGGAGTAAAAGGTTTTATGTTGTCTATGGTTGAATGTGCTTTAGAAATTTCTAATAACAATTTAAATCCGACGTTATTAAACGATATTTTAAACATTGGTAAAGAGATGTTAGAAAAACCCATCGAATTGCTAGATGGAGTAGAAGAGGTGTTGAAAGGATTGCAAGGAAAGTACAAATTGATTGTTGCTACCAAAGGAGATCTGTTAGATCAAGAACGTAAATTAGAAAAATCTGGCCTGCTGCAGTATTTTCATCACATAGAAGTAATGAGTGAGAAAAAAGCAGCTGATTATAAAAAATTACTTTCTCATTTAGATATTGAATCCAAGGAGTTGTTAATGATAGGGAATTCTTTAAAATCAGATATTTTACCACTGGTTAAGATTGGAGCTTCTGCAATTCATGTTCCGTTTCATACAACCTGGGCTCATGAAGAAGTATCTGCTATTGAGCAATCAACAACTGCGTATAAAACAGTAGCATCAATAACAGAAATATTAGAATTTGTTTAATGGAATATTTAGAGATAGAAACCTGGAATCGCAAACAGCATTTCGAGCATTTTAAAGAATTGTTAGATCCTTATTTTGCAGTTACTGTAGAAGTTGATGTAACGAAAGCATATCAAACAGCTAAAGAAAAAGAGTTACCGTTTTTTGTGTTGTATTTGCATGCATGTATGAAGGCAATTAATGCTATTGAGAACTTTAAGTATAGAATTACAAACGAAGAAAGAATTAGAATCTATGATGTAATTCATGCTTCAGCAACCATTATGAGACCAGATCATACTTTTGGGTTTTCATTTATTCATTATTCAGAGAGCTTTGATAAGTTTTATCAGAATTTTAATAAAGAAAAAGAACGAATTTTAAATTCAACAGATTTATTTCCACCAATTAATTCTGATGATTGTGTGTATTGCTCTGCCTTGCCTTGGATAAATTTCACAGGACATAAGGAGCCAAAGAATAGTGAAAGTGATTCAATTACCAGATTAGCGTTTGGGAAGTTTGTAGAGAAAGAAAACAAACTAAAAATGCCCGTCTCTATAACGGTAAATCATGCGCTGATAGATGGCTATCATGTGAGTTTGTTTTTTGAAAATTATCAAAAAGCATTAGATAGTATTTAATAACCAAAAAGTTTATTTATTTTTGCAGCAAATAAGATAACACACTATGAGTTTTAGAAATTTCCCAATGGTTCCTCGAGTAGTTTTCGGTAGAGGATGTTTTAATCAATTAGATGAAATATTAGCTCCAAAACGTAAAAGCGAAAAAGCACCATTTATATTTATTGTGGATGCTATTTTTAAAGGAAATGACTGGTTAATCAGTAGAATCCCATTGCATTTTAACGATAAAATTATTTATGTAAGTGCAGAAGAAGAGCCAAAAACAACTTATGTTGATGGTTATAGAGATGATTTAGTAGCTGAGTTTGATGAAATTCCTTCTGGAATTATCGGAATTGGTGGAGGAACAATGTTAGACTACGCAAAAGCGGTGTCATTAATGTTAACAAATCCAGGAAGCTCTGCAGATTATCAAGGTTGGGATTTAGTAAAAAATCAAGGAGTATATCATGTTGGAATTCCAACAATTTCTGGAACTGGAGCAGAGGTTTCAAGAACAACAGTTTTAACAGGGCCAGAACGTAAATTAGGGATGAATTCTGATTACACACCGTTTGATCAAGTAGTGTTAGACCCAGAATTATGTAAAGATGTGCCAACAAATCAATGGTTTTATACTGGTATGGATTGTTATATTCACTGTATTGAATCATTAACTGGAACTTTCTTAAATACATTTAGTGAAAGTTACGGAGAGAAATCTTTAGACTTATGTAGAAGAGTGTTTATAGAAAAAGACATTCGTGATGATGAAAGTCAAGACGAATTGATGATGGCTTCATGGCACGGAGGAATGAGCATTGCTTATTCTCAAGTAGGTGTTGCGCATGCAATGAGTTACGGTTTGTCTTATTTATTAGGAACAAAACACGGAATCGGAAACTGTATCGTTTTTGATCAATTAGAAGAATTTTACCCAGAAGGAGTTGCAGAATTCAAAATGATGGTGAAAAAGCACAATATTGATATTCCGAAAGGATTGTGTAAAGACTTGTCTGATGCTGAGTTTGATACCATGATTGATGTTTCTTTAAGTTTAGTTCCGTTATGGGAAAACGCTTTAGGAGATGATTGGCAAAAAACAATCACTAGAGAAAAGTTAAGAACAATGTTTGAAAAAATGTAATTGTTTTAATTACGTTTTAAATCAATAATTTATAGTAAATTTGCACCCAAAATAAGAAAATTATGGCAAGCATAAAAAATTTAAAAAAAGACATCAACTATACATTAGGTGATATTATTGGTGTTTGTGATTTGGTACAGTTAGATCCAGCAAAAGCAGGAAAAGCGGAAGTAGTAATAGACGAAACGATTAATGTATTTGATGCATTAATGGCAAAAGTAAATGCTAAAGGTGTAGAAAATAAAAAAGCACATTATAAAGCGATTGGAGCAGAGTTAGAAGCAAGTGCTAAAGACCTAGTTGCAAAAATAAATAAGTTATAATTACAGTTTTTTAACTTAATTTTAAAAATCATCTTTTTCTAAAGATGATTTTTTTTTGTATTTTTATGAAAGTTAAATACTAAAAATAATTATGAACCGTTTATCTTAATAATACCCCAAAATTAAGAATGGCTAGAGCAATGTTTGAGTACACAAAGACGGTACTAAAAAAAGTAAGTTTTAATGCAGAATTATTCTGCAAAGAATTAGAAAAAGCATTACAGAGGTTATTGCCTCATGAAGTAAATGAATTAACAATTTGGATTAAACAATACACTTCTAATAAACCAGAACTGTATGCTTGTTTAGCTTTAATAAAAGAATAAAAAAAAGGAGAACTATTTGTTCTCCTTTTTTAATTTTCTAACTTTTTGACTCTTAAATCTCCTCATCAATCGCCTTTCAAAGTCTCTTTCTCCAACTTCTAATAATACAATTTGTTTATAAGAAATGATTTTGCTTAAGTCAGATTGAAAGGTTATGTATCCTTCATAAAGAAGCCTTTTCATTGCTAGCATTTTATTAGAAATACTTTTGGCTTGTTTTTCAGTTAAATTATCAATACCTCCAAGTTTATCAATTTCCTTTTTTAATTCGTTTCTTCTTAGATGGTAAAGCTCGTATTTTTTCTTTTCGAATTTATTGTAAACTGGCCAAAACTTAGCTGCTTCAGATTCAGATAAATTTAATTTTTCGGTGATGTATGAAACCTTAAGGGTTTTTATTTTTTTTCTGCTATCTCTATGTTGAGAGAACATACTCAAACTAATGAATAAAGCAAAAATGAAAATTAATATGTGTTTATTGTTTTTCATTACGATTCTATTTCTGTTAATAAACTTGAACTATCTATTGTATTTAAATATTCTAATATGTCATCATCATCTATAGATGTGTCGTCTTCTAAAATATTTCTCTCAGTAAAGTCAGTATCAATAAACTCAATAGCATTAACCGTTGAGTAATCAATATAGTTTTCATCAAACCAGCTATCAAGATCCTCAGATGAAATGGTGTTAAAAGGATCTTCAGTAGTAAAAATATTTAATCCAATAAAAAGTAGAACACTTGCTGCTGCTGCAGTAGGAATAAATTTTAATACTCTAGATTTTAAAGAAATCACTTTTACTTCTTTTTTAGTAATATCTAATTTAGAGAATAAAGTGTCTTCAAAACTTTCAAAATAGCGATCAGGAGTAGAAAATGTATTTCCTACAGGAAAATGTTGCTCTCCAATTTTAGAAAACACAGCATCTTCAACAGTGTCAAAATAGTTTTCAGGTATTGAAAAACCATTTTCGTTCTGTGTTTTACCATTGGTAAAATCGAAGCTATTTTGTTTTTTGTTATTCATTTAATTCTTAGACTTTAAAGTACTTAAAAGGTTTAATTAATGGGGTGTGTTTTTTATATACTCTTCTATTTTTCTTACTGCATGAAAATATGACGCCTTTAAAGCTCCTTCTGAGGTTTCTAATATTTGAGAAATATCTTTGTATTTTAAATTATCAAAGTACTTCATGTTAAACACCAACTGTTGTTTTGTGGGTAATCTTTTTATTGCTTTCTGTAGTATAATCTGAATTTCATCACCATCAAAATACATATCGCTATTTAAGTTTGATGCAAGACTATGTTGATAGTCAGAAATATCTACATTACTTTCTCTAGCTCTTTTGTTGATAAAACTAATTGACTCGTTTGTAGCAATTCTATACATCCAAGAGTATAACTGACTTTCTTGTTTGAATTTATCAATACCTTTAAAAATCTTTATAAAAGTATTTTGCAATACATCATCAGCATCATCATGAGAAATCACAATTTTTCGGATGTGCCAATATAGTCGTTCTTTATAGTTGGTAACAAGAGTTCTAAACGCTTTCTCTTTAGTTTGAGCGCTTTGAAGTTGTCCAATAAATGTAATTTCGTCTACCAACTAATCATTTTTAGTTTTAGTTTAGACAGTCAGAAGATCAAAAGGTTTAAAAGTAAAATCATTAATTTACTTTTCTTCTTTTTGTATATCCAAACAGTCTATCTTTCTTAATAATTTCTGCAATTCCTTCTGGAAGCATATCCTCCCAGCCACTTTCATTTGATATGATCATTTTTAAAACTCTTCTTGAGAAAATATGTAAGATTTCGGGATCAAAATCTGCGATGTCAATAAGTTTTCCATTGTGCTTAAAGAATTTATATAATTCTTTCATTCTAGGGTGCACCTTAAGATTTTCACTTGTAATATATTCCCCTGAAGCTGCGTCCTTGTAAGGGTACATATAGATTTTTAAATCTCTATAGAACAATTTACCAAATGCTTCTAAAATTCCACCGCTAATATGTCGGTAGTATTTCTCATCAAAAATTTGAATCAAATTGTAAACTCCCATGGCTAAGGCCATTCTTTCTTTGGTGAACTCACTAAAATACTCTACTAATTTATAGTATTCTTGGAAATTTGTTATCATAACACTTTGACCAAGAGAACACAATAGTTCAGCCCTGTCTAAAAAGTCACGTTCGTTTATTTCTCCTTCAGCTCTTAAGTTAGCTAATGTAATTTCGAAAATTATTTGCGAATTGTTAGGGTCTACTTTCTTTTCGCTAAAGAATAATTCTTTAGATTTCTCAAACATATCCATGTTTACTTTGGTAACGGGTCTAAAACTACCACGTAAGGCCAAAATATTCTTTTTATATAAAACTTGAGCAGGTAATAAGTTGTTTCCGTCAGAATCAAACATTACAGCGTTTGTCATTCCGTTTTTAACCAATTGTAAACTCATTAATCTGTTGTCTACATACATAAATCGTGGGCCAGAGAAATTAATCATATCAATTTCTAACTGATCTTTATCTATATTGTCATAAAAGGATTTTACCAATTCCTTCGGATTGTCGTTCATGTAAAACCCACCGTAAATTAAGTTAACTCCCAAAACACCTAACGTTTCTTGTTGTAAGCGGGCATCAGTTTCTTTAAAGCGTAAGTGCAAAACGATTTCGTTATAATCTTCTAATGGATCTAACTGAAAACGAACTCCAACCCAACCGTGGCCTTTAAATTTTTTACTAAAATTAATGGTAGCAACGGTGTTTGCATAACTAAAAAATAATTTCTCGGGATGTTTTTTTCTGCTTAAACGCTCTTCAATTAAATCAATTTCATGAGTAAGCATTGTTTTTAAACGAGGCTCTGTTACATATCGGTTATCAGATTCAATTCCGTAAATGGCATCAGAAAAATCTTTATCATAAGCACTCATGGCTTTTGCAATAGTTCCTGAAGCTCCACCAGCTCTAAAAAAATTACGTACAGTTTCTTGTCCTGCACCAATTTCAGCAAAAGTTCCATAAATATGAGCATTTAAGTTTACACGTAAAGCTTTACTTCTTGTAGTTGGTACTGAATTTATTTTTTGATCTCCTTTTAGAGTAATTGCCATGGCTAAAATTTTATATAACAAATGTACTAAAAATCGATATTTCTAGTTAATTTTTATGCTATTTTTGTAAGTATAGACTATGATTTTTTATAAACAATGAAAATTACTTTTTTAGGAACTGGAACTTCACAAGGTATTCCGATGATTGCAAACAATCATCCAGTATGTCTATCTACAAACCCTAAGGATAAAAGATTGCGTTCTTCCATTATGATTTCTTGGGATGATTATAATTATATTGTTGATTGTGGTCCAGACTTTAGAACGCAAATGTTACGAGAGAATGTACAACGTATAAATGGAGTTTTATTTACGCATGAACATTCTGATCATACAGCTGGCTTTGACGATGTTAGACCTTTTAGCTACCAAATGGGAGAAGTGCCTGTGTATTTAGATAAGCGAACGTTAGTGAGTTTGAAAAAACGGTTCGAATATATTTTCACTTCGGAAAACCGATATCCTGGAGCTCCAAAAGTTGCGGTGAACTTAATTGATGATGCTGTTTTTAATTTAGGCGAAGTGGAAGTAACCCCAATTGAAGTACTGCATGGAGAACTGCCTGTTACTTGTTATCGATTTAATAATTTTGCATACTTAACAGATATTAAAACGATTTCAGAAAAAGAGAAACATAAACTAAAAGGAATTAAAATATTGGTTGTGAGTGCGCTAAGGGTAGAGGAGCATCCAACTCATTTTAATTTACAAGAAGCATTAGATTTTGTTAAAGAAATAAATCCAGAGAGAACTTATTTTTCTCACATCAGTCATCGATTAGGTTTTCATGATGAGGTTCAAAAACAATTACCCAAAAATGTTTTTTTAGCTTTTGATGGGTTGCAAATTGAGATGTAGTCTTGAGGATTTGCGTTAAGTTGAATCATGCGAAGTTATGTTGCTAGTCAACTAATTTAGTAGAAGTGGATAGAAAATTCAATGAACACCTTGCAGTCAGGTAATTGCATGTGTTCTTGAAGTAGTCTAGTGTTTTTGTTTTAAAGTAATTTTATATTTGCTGAAATAATTTTTCAAGCTTTTCCACTGTAAAAGGTTTTTGAAGAACAAAATCAATAGCATGATCCTCTTTAGTTTTCTCATCAACCCCCCATCCAGACACAATTACAATTTTTATTTTGTCACCAAAATTATTCCTAATAGTTTCTGCTAATTCCCACCCATTCATTTCAGGCATACCAATATCTGTAAATACAATATCACAAATATTTTTATTAAGATAATCTAAGGCTTCTTTTCCGCTATTTGCAATAGTACATTTATGTCCCATCAATCCCACCAACTCACCAATGTTTTCTGTAATAATGGTGTCGTCATCTACCCACAAAACACTAAAAGAAGCTTTGTTTTCCTGTTCATTTTTATCTGTTACTTTAATTTCATCTTGCTCAACTATTGGAAAAACTATTTCAATGGAAGTTCCTTTAGTTAATTCAGAGGATTTAACAACTATATCTCCTTTGTATTTCTTTAAGGTACTATATACCCCACTCATTCCTAAACCTCTCCCTAATTTGAATCCTTTTGTTGAATAGAACGGTTGAAATATTTTTGATTTGGTTTCTTCATTCATGCCTATTCCTGTATCAGTAAAAGTTGCGTATATATTTTTAGCTTTTATACCTGTTCTAATAATAAGCTCCCCGCCTTTGGGCATTGCTTCAACACTATTCTTAATTAAATTATAGATAACTAATTTTAATTCCCCGCGGTTACAACTAATTTTCGGAATATCTTCGAAATCGGTTATAACACTTATCTTTAATCCTTCTTTTTCCATGTCATCTTTCCATAAGGGGCGTGACTGACGCAAACTGTCTTTAATCAATTTATTAAAATCGATAAGTTTAGCATTTTTTTCGTCATGTTCTGTGTCACCAAATTTTTGCAAGCCACTAACTCTATCAGCTACGTCATCTATGATAGATTCAATGTCAATTAGGCGCTCAAGAGTACTGCTTGAAAAATCATTTTGAAGCTTGATGACGTCTAAATTCCCTATCATTTGTTGTAAAGAATTATTAAAGTCATGAGCAATAGAAGAAGACATCTCTCCTATTGCTTTAAGTTTTTGATGCTTTATCTGAGCTTTTTCAAATGTTTTTTGTGATGTAATATCCTGATTTGCACCCATTAAGCCAATTACCTTGCCGCCCTCGCCTAATGCGGGCTGGCAAATGGTTCTTAGTGTTTTTTGTTCATCAGTAGGAAGGTGAATTCGAAATTCAATATCATATGGAATCCCAAAATTTACAGCTTTATAATAAGAACTATTAAATAATTTGAAGTCATCTGGGTGAACTAGTTTAACGAGTGTATCATATTCTGGAGAACCTTTTTTTGAATCTAAACCCCAGATAAGAAATGTTTCATCAGACCATTCAATCTTTTGACTTGGGAAATCAAATGTCCAGCTTCCAATTTGTGCTAATCTCTGCGTTTGATTTAAGATGGTGTTTAATTCATATAGTTTTTTATATTGAGAATCTAACTTTTTTTGATTTTCAACAAGTACGTTATTTTGATTTTCGATTTCTTGTTCGGCAACTTTACGCTTATGTATGTCTCTGCATACTTTAACCATTTTTATGATTTTACCATTAGTGTTTTTAATAGGGTAGATGTATTCAGAAAACCATTTTTTTTCTCCAAAACAATCAAAAAAGATTTCTACTGTTTCACTTTCACCTGTTTTCTTTACTTTTTTAAATGCATTTAGAAGGGTATCTGAAACTTCTTTGTCGAAAAGATCGTTGGGCATTTTCCCTACTATATCTTCAGGAGATACTGTATAGCATTTAGGGCCATTATAATAAAGGTATTCACCATTGGGCTTATGTATGGTAATCATATCTTCAGACGCTTTCAATAGTATATTAAAACTGTCTTCGTTTTGACTTAGTTTATTTTCTAATTTAAATTCTTTAATCAGTTTTTCTAAATCTTGATAGGTAGGTTTTTCAGTCGATTTCATTTTTTTCTTTTTACTATAGCTCAAATGATATAGAACATCTTGTGTTTTATACAGAAGTTTCTAGTAAGATAGTGAAAAAGAGTGTTAAAAAAAACACAAACTACAAGCGTTCTTCAATCCAAGATTTGAAATTGTAAAAATTTTGTGGAGCAACTCCATGACCAACAGGGTATTCTGAATAGATATTTTCTAAGTTGTTTGTCTTTAAGTATTCTGGAGCTTTCCTCGCCCATTCTACAGGTAACACTTGGTCTACAGAGCCGTGAGAAATATAATAATCTGTAGTGATATTTAAATTAGAAACGTCTTTAGGAGCTAATTCGTCATTGATATAGCCACTTAAAGCTAGTACGTGATTCACTTTGTTTGGGTAGTTTAAGCTTAGTGCATAACTTAAAATTGCGCCTTGGCTAAAACCTAATAAGAAGGTGTTGTTAGGGTCTGTTTTGTAGGTTGTTTTTATATACGCTATAAAATCTGCAATTTTTGTCAATGACTTTCTGGCTTCATCAAGGTCGGAAAATTTCTCATCATTGGCGTCTAATGTAATTGCATACCAGGCATAACCGCCAAAAGCCATATCATAAGGGGCTCTTGCGCTTACAATTAGTAGCTCGTCTGGTAATTCTGAAGCAAAAGAAAATAAATCTTCTTCGTTACTTCCAAAGCCGTGTAATAAAATTAATAATGGCGGGTTTTCTTGTTCGATTTTTGGTTGTCGAACGATATAGTGCAATTCTGAATTCATAAGTTAATTGATGACCAATTGGTTGTTAGCGAAAATACCGTAAGCTTTCCCTTTTAATTCTTTTCCTAAAAAAGCACTGTTTTTAGAAGTTGAGTCTATGTATTTCTTAGAAAAAGTATAGCTTTCTTCTGGGTTAAAAAGTGTTATTTCTGCTTTTTCTCCAATACTAATTGATGTGGATTCAATATTGAAAATTGCTCTAGGTTTGCTAGTGATTGCTTCAATACTATCTTCTAATGAAAGTACAGAGCTCACAGCTCCAAACAAACTTTCTAAGCCAATTGTACCATCCATTGCTGCACTAAATTCTACTTTTTTATTTTCGATATCTATCGGATTGTGATCTGAGGTAATCACATCTATGACCCCGTCTTTTACGGCTTTCTGAAGTGCTTTACAGTCTTTTTTAGTTCGTAATGGTGGTGTTACTTTCACATTGCTGTCAAAGCTTTCAAGCTCGTCATCCGTTAAGGTTAAATGATGTGCACTTACGCTACAGGTTACGTGTAATCTTTTCTTTTTCGCTTCTTTAATTAAGGCGACAGATTTTGCTGTAGAAACAGTGGAGATATGTAGTTTTCCACCTGTATATTCTAGTAAAAATAAGTCTCTAGCAATTTGAATGTGTTCTGCTAAAGCGGGGATTCCTTTTAATCCCAATTTTGTGCTATTCACGCCTTCATTTACCAATCCTTCTCCTGCAATAGAAGTGTTTTTGGGAAAGCTAATTACCAGTCCATCGAAGTTTTGAGCATATAGCAGTGCAACCTTCATAAGGTTGTCATTCTTCACAGCTTTGTTGTAATCTCCAAAACCAATAGCTCCAGACTGCTGCATGTCATACATTTCTGCCATTTCTTTTCCTTCACTGTTTTTTGTTAATGAAGCAATTGGATGAAGTGATGTGGGGAAAATTTGTGATTTATTGATTAAAAACTCAACCGCAGATTTATTGTCTATAAATGGATTTGTGTTTGAATTAACTGCTACTGCTGTAAATCCACTTTTAGCTGCTGTTTGTAGGCCGTTGGTAATTGTTTCTCGCTCTTCATATCCTGGTTCACCAAAAGAAACACTGGTGTCAAACCAACCGCAAGAAACATGCAGGTTTTTTAACACGATAACGTTGTATTCTGGTTTATTGGGAATTGAATTTTCGATTTTTTTAATTACGCCATCGGTAATTAAAATGTCTTTTTTTTGATTATTGAATTGACTACTTGAGTCGATTATAGTAGCTGATTTTAGTAGCGTACTCATGGTTTGAAGAATTTTAAAATCAATATTTCAAAGAACAAAGATACAATAGCTAATGCTAAAAACCATTTCCAAAACCAAGTAACTTTATTTTTTTCTTGATTTGTTTGGAAAACATCAGTGACAGATTCAGAATAGCGTAAGTTCTTGTTGTTGGTGATCAGTTCTTTAATGTTTAAAAATTGCAACTCACTTTCAAGTGAATTGTTATTGTAGGCAAGGTTTTTTATAGAGGTATTCTCTATTTTCACAGTATATAGCCCTTGTTTATTTGGCTTTTCTTTGGTCTGTAATGTAACCTTTGATGGATAAGATTGTTGAAGTGGTATAAATGAATTCGTGTTGTCTTGAATAGACAAAACTTGATTTTTAGTAAGTGATGTTGCTATGTCAATAAAATTAGTTTTGCCAATTGTGTAATATGGTTTTGGGTATTTGGCGCTTAATTTTCCAAAATTATAAAATAGAGGAACTACTAAAGGGGAATTTGTGAAATTACTGTTTTGTGTGTTTAGTGAGCTCGAGCTCCAATAAATAATTCCTTTTTGTAATTGAATTTGACTAAAAAACTGTTGTTGATTGTCAAATTTAATTAAAGAAGAGCTCTTAGTAAAGTTGCTTGGATAATAATTTTTTACTGTTGGATATTGAAAATTCCGTACTTCTTTAGAAAAGACATTTTTAAAAAATGGGCTTTTAAAATTGATGTTTGCAATTTTTAATGAATCCTTTTTTAGGTTTTGAATGCGTCCTAAATTTAGTGTGTTGAAAAACGAATTATAAGAATTTGTGTTCGCTTTTTGACTCGGAATAATAACCACACTTTTATTTTCATTTAAATGTTTTTGTAGAAATGTAATCAAGGTGTTTGGAATTCTGTCTAGTTCATTTAAGATGATTAATTCTTGTTTATTTAATGCATTATAATTGATGTTTTGAATGGAGCTGATATTGAAATCGAACTCATTTTTATTGTATATTTTTGATAAGAATTCATGATTATTCCCTATGCTAAAAACGTTGATTTTTTTGCTCTGATTTAATGTGAAAAAGAAACTGTTATCAAAGCTAAAAGCATCGTCAAAATCAATGGTGATTTTTCCATTTATTTTTTGTGTATTTTGAATCGGGAAGACAATGGTTTTTCTTTCGTTAGTTTTGATTGAGAAAGTTTGTTTAGCGAAAACAGCATCCTTGTTGTATAATGCTATTGGAATGTTGATTTTTTCAGTTCCCTGATTTTTCACAACAACGTGTACTAAGAAATTTGTATTGCTTTGGTTTTGTATAAATATACTGTCAATTGATACATTGTTTTTTTGTGTGGTAGCTAATTGTATAAAAGAAACTGAAGATGTTACATTTGTAAATGCTTCTTTTTTTAGTGCTTTAATTATTTGAAAATCAGATATTAATAAGGCGCTACTTGAGTTGTTAGTTCTATTTATGCTTGAGCTTTTGATTTTTAATAAAACCTCGTCTAGAGGTCTGGAATCGCTGTTGTTTTTTAAGTTCAAGAGTAGTTTCTTAAGATCAGAAAAGGAAATATTTTTATGTTCGTCAGAATTGGTGAGTAAACTATAGGTTTCATTTTCTGAAGCGTTTTCTATAATTTCTTTTATAGCATTTTGTAATAGATCTCCTTTTTCTCCTTTTGAGTTTAAACTTAAAGAATTGTCTAAATATATAAAATTATGATGAATTTCTTTAGTTTTTTTATCACTAATATATGGTTGAGAAAAAGCAATAATTATTGCTGATAAAAGTATTAATCTAGAAGCCAGTATTAACCATTTTTTTAGCTTAGAACTTTTTCGTGTTTGAAGTACTAATTTTTGTAAAAAGGCAACATTGGTAAATGGTGTTTTTTTAAACTTTTGCAATTGAAATAAATGCACCAGAATAGGTAGTATTAAAAACACTAAAAAATATAAAATTTCTGGATGTTTAAGTTGCATAGTTTGTAATTAACTTTTCAAATATAGGTAAAGTAAAACACTTTTTTTGAATAAATAACTTCAACTTAAAGGAAGGGTATGTCAAATAAGAATTCCTTTTTTATTTCCATATAAGCATCCGAGAATTATACCCGGTTTAGCGATCACTTTGCGATTAAAATTTTTCAAATACACCTAATCCAAATAAAGCAAAATCATATTTTGAAGGATCATTTTTATCGAGTGTTCTTAAATTGGTGTCTAACTCATGTACTGCTTTCCAATCATTTTGTTTTCTAGATAACAAGCCTAGTTTTCTGGAAACGTTTCCTGAATGTACATCTAAAGGACAAGATAAATGTGCAGTATTATGTGTTTCCCATATTCCAAAATCAACTCCTTTGTTATCACTTCTAACCATCCAACGTAAAAACATGTTAATTCTTTTCGCAGCAGAGCCTTTTAATGGATCAGAAATGTGTTTTTGAGTTCGTTGTTGATGCGGAACTTCAAAAAAGGAGCGTTTAAAGTTAGATATAGCCGTTTTGTAGTTTTTTGTGTTGTCACTTATGGCTAATGCATTCTCAAGCCCGTTATGGTGTTTGTAGATGTGTTGTAATGATCTTATAAACTGAATAACATCAATGGAATTGAAAGTTCTGTGCACAAAGTTATTAAGCCGATCTAACTCTGATTCCTGGTGATTTAAAATAAAATCATGAGGAGCATTGTCTAATAACTCTACTAATTTTTTAGCATTGCTGATGATCATTTTTCGATTTCCCCAAGCAATTGTAGCGGTTAAGAACCCCGCGATTTCAATATCTTCTTTTTTAGAAAACAAATGCGGAATTTGTATTGGGTCTGTTGTTATAAAGTTTGGATTGTTATATAATTCAACCTTTTCATCTAAAAAAGTCTTTAAATCTGCTTTATGTAATGGCATCTTTTGTAAGTAAAAAAAGAGAAAATAGTAAACCATTATAGGTTGCATGTAAAGCAATAGACCATAATAGCCCAAACCTCACACGAATAAAACCAAAATAGAATCCAGCAAAGACTTGTGGAGCAATCAATATTGGCGAAAACAATAATATGTTAGTAGTGATTTCGTAATTGGTGATGTGAATAAAACCAAAAAGTAAGGCAAGTGTGTAAAAAGCAATTTTAAAGGCTTTTTTATTTTTAAACAGCGTTAATGGAGCTCTAAAGATGCTTTCTTCTAATATTGGAGCAATAACTACAGCGAAAATAAAAAAATGAAAAGCACTTAATTCTTTAAGAAGGCTTTCTGCTGCATGATTTTCAGTAGAAATAAATCCGCTTTCTTCAATTATTGCAATACATATTGTGAAAAAGAATGATGTAATCAAACTGATAATAAAGATTGAAAAAAACTTTTTCAGTCGATACGTGAAATTGGTGTTCTCGTCTTTTCCTAAAACAGGATTTTTTATATAAGCAAAGAGTTCAGTTACTGTTTCTTTCATATGATAACACCATCTTTCATTATTAAAGTTCTGTCTGCCATAGCAGCTAGTTCTTCATTGTGAGTAACTAGCACAAAGGTTTGGCCAAACTTATCACGCAATTCAAAGAATAATTCATGTAGCTTTTTTGCTGAAGCAGAATCTAAGTTTCCACTTGGTTCATCTGCTAATATTACAGAAGGCTTATTGATTAAGGCTCTTGCTACTGCAACACGTTGTTGTTCTCCTCCAGATAACTGATTTGGTTTGTGTTCACAACGGTCTTCTAAACCTAAAAAGGTTAATATTTCTTTGGCTCTTTTTTCAGTTTCCTTTTTATCTTTTCTAGCGATAAACGCAGGAATACATACATTTTCTAATGCAGTAAATTCTGGTAATAATTGATGAAATTGAAAGATAAACCCGATGTGTTTATTTCTAAATTTAGAAACCTCTTTGTCTGAGATTCCGTTTAATGAAATATCATTTAAAGTTAGTTCGTAATCTGCAGTAGTCTCAGGTTTGTCTAGAGTTCCTAATATTTGAAGCAAAGTTGTTTTTCCTGCTCCAGAAGGACCAACTATAGCAACAACTTCACCTTTTTTAATGTGTAGTTGAACTCCTTTTAAAACCTCTACGTTTCCGTAAGACTTATGTATGTTTTTAGCAAGTATCATAATTAGAAATCAATAGAGCGAATGTATTAAAATAAGTGCTATAAAACAAAAGACCTTGAACGATTATTGCTCAAGGTCTTTACTGGGAGATTTAATGGAAATTAAAATATGTTTTTCAAGCTGTTGTAATCTATATAGTAGACAAATCGTAATGAGAATACATGCTGACTTGGTTGTTCAAATAAATTATCTAAATTATCGAAAAAGTCTAAATCTGAGTTTGAATCTCGGTTGAAAATTGAATTACGATACAACGCAATTAATTGACTTCCTGGGGCAAATTGCCACACATAATTCAAGTCTAAATTCCAGTTGTTATAGTTAATGTCATTAGCGCCAGCATAAGCTGTTGATGACAATGTTCCATCTGTATTTAACATAGTGTAGTTGTTACCGTAATCTACAGAACTCCAATAATGTCTAAATGATAATGATAATGCAGATTTTGTACTAAAGTTATATCTACCAGATAAAGAGTTTGTATAGCTTTTTCTATCTCTTTGTCCAAAAATTAGATTACTTCCAGCTATGTCAACAAATCCTTGGTCATTTTTAGTTCCAAAATAGGTGAAATCATATTGTAATGAAAACTGATTACTAATTCTATAGCTAGGACTAAAACCAAAGTCAAAATTGCTTTTTGAGTCGTTAGAATAGGTTGAGAAACCAGCTCTAAATCTAGTCGTAAATTTCTTTTGTCTGTTTGTAGAGATATAAGCATTTGCGCTTAATCTTTCTGGTCTGCGAAAATAAACACCACTTGTGTTTCCTTGTCTAGGTTCGTTAAAATCTTTACTCTCTGTAGCATATCTTATGTTAGATCCGAAGTTTAAGCGGTTTTTTGTTTCAGCGTTTAAACTTATATTGGCTATATATCCTGTATATTCTCCAGTATGATGTTGATATTGAAAAGCATTGAATAAGTTTAAGTTTATACGGTTAAAAACTCCCTTAGGTTTTAATGTTCTATATCCTGCACTACTATAAATCATTCGTTCGTTATTGCTAAACAAGATTCCCATATCATTTGGGTTAAAGTTTTCGTCTTCAAAATTATAACCAACTTCCCAGCTCCAGCTACCAGAATTCTTACCAAAACTAGTATCAAAAGTATATCCAGTATTTGGGTTGTTTACATCATCAAAAATGTTACTCATTTTTACAGATCCATCAACATTGTATTTACTATCTTTTGTTTCTACGTGCCATAATAAACCAGTAGTATTGGCATCTCTGAAATCACCAGCTCTAGTTACATTGGTATTGATAAATGTTACTGAAGAGTTTTTATTGAACTGTTTGTCTACCACCAAAATATTGTAATTAGAAAATGGATTGATAACTTCTTTTCTAATTTCTTTTGTAGCTGTGTTTTTTATAACAGCTTCTGTTTTTTCTGTAATAGCATTAAAGAAACCGATTCCTAAACCACTTTTTGTTCTACCTGAAATTTTTATGGCATTCAACATGTTTACTTTATTTGGATAGTCAATAAGCTCTTCATCTGCTGTTAATTGCCCAGCAACATTAAATTGATCTATTGGAGAACTACCAATTCTACGAGAATAAAATAAACGTCCTTTGTTAAATAATTCTGTTCCTTCAGTAAAAAACTGTCTTTGTTCATCGAATTGTTGCTCAAACGGACCTAAGTTTAAGGTCACATTATCAAAACCAGCTTGACTAAAATCAGGAATCAATGTTGCATCTAGTGTAAAGTTTTCTGATAGACCATATTTTAAATCCATACCTACATTATAATCGAAATTACTTGTGCCGTTATAATTATTAGATATAGATGAAGCGTACGGATATAGTCCTAACCTAGTTGGAGGCTTAATATCTTTAAATCCTTCAACTAACCCATCGTGCTGTGTCCATCTACCTATTGAGTTGTCAATAAATGTCCAGGTATGTTGCTCGTTTATTTTTTCTAATCTTCTATGAAAATTAAATCCCCAGCTTTGTACTGGTCTGTTAGCAAAACGAATTGCACTATATGGAATTCTCATTTCTACTACCCAACCTTTGTCGTTTATTTTCGCAGCACTTTCCCAAACAGCACTCCAATTAAAGTCTTCATTACCATTTGATACTTTAGAATCTGCTTGATTCCCTGTACTTTGTACAATAAATTCAAAAGGATTCTGTCCATCATCATTTGGGTTGATTGTGACTAAAAAGAAATCTGACTGACTAAAATTATCTCTAGTTGCAAATTCTCTTGGAATACTTTTAGGGTCAGGATCTAGCATCATCGCAGAGATATAGATAGCATCATTGTCATATACTATTTTTACTTCTGTTTGATATTCTTTTGGTACAAGAACACCGTTACTGGGCCTAAACGTAACAAACTCTTTAATGATTTCTGCATTTTCCCATGCAGCATCATCTAATATTCCGTCAAGTTTTGGAGGTGTTGTAATTCGAGTGGTTGTAGTTGTTTTTCTGTCTACTTTCATTTGTGAAAAAGTAAATTGCGCACAAAACAAAAATAGGAGTGTAAAAGTTCGTAATAACATTTTTATATAAATTGATTGATTAATGTAAAGACTTCAAAATTTGTGCTGTGTCACAGTATAGGATGTTAATTAAATCTTAAAATATTTTTGAGGCAAATTTATGAGCTATTTGACCTTTCAAAAAATGAAATGTAATGAACTGTAAGAGTGGTGTATTCAATTGTATAAAAAAAGCTTCAAAATCATTTGAAGCTTTTTTAGTGTGACAATTTTTTGTGTTAAAAAATGTTTTTTAGTTTGTTGTAATCTATAAAATAGACCATTCTTAAAGAAAATGTATGTTGATTAGGTTCTTCAAATAGTTTATTTAAATTGTCGAAGAAGTTTATGTTTGCTTGATCATTATAGCTAAAGATTGAATGCCTGTAAAAAGCAATTAATTGACTTCCTGGAGCAAATTGCCATATGTAGTTTACGTCTAGATTCCAACTGTTAAAGTTTACATTATGATTGTCTGTATAATTACTATTTTCTAATTCTCCATTAGATGTGTTCAGTTTTAAAAATTGGCTATCGTATGGAACTTTTGTCCAGTTATGTCTAAAGGATAATGATAAGGTAGATTTTGTGCTGAAATTATATTTACTAGAAATAGAATTCTCATAAGATAAACGATCTCTTTGTCCGAAAATAATATCAGAACCGCTTGTGTTAACATACCCTTGGTCATTATTGCTTCTGTCTAAGTTAAAGCCGTACTGCACAGAGAATTGATTGCTAAAACGATAGTTAGGACTTAAGTTGAAACCATATCCTTCTTTTGGATTGTCTTTAAAGTAAGTGTAGTACATAAAGTATCTTAAAGAAAGTTTTTTCGTTCTATCTGTTTGTCCCCATTGATTTACATTTAATCTGGTAGGAGTTCTAAAATAGATTCCGCTCATTGTACCTTGTCTTGGCTCATTAAAATTTTTCCCTTCACTACTGTAGTTAATGTTTCCGCCAAAGCTGTGTCTACTTTTTGTATTTGACCAAGAAGATAAACTAATATCAGTTCCTGTGTATGTTCCTGGAGTATGTAAGAAATTAACATTGTATTGTAAGTTAACGCCAGCACTATTAAATACACCTTTGGGTTTTAAAAGTCTGTAGCCAACAAACCCATATATGGCTTGCTCGTTATTACTAAAAAGTATCCCTAAATCATTTGGATTGTAGTCTTTGTCTTCAAAATCGTATCCAACTTCACCTCTCCATTTCCCAGATTGTTTACCAACACTTAAATCAAATGATTTTCCAGTATTAGGGTTGTTAATGTCATCAGATATCTTGGTGATTTTAAAAGAACCGTCAATGTTATAGTTACTTTTTTTGTCTTCTAAATGCCATAATAAGCCAGTAGCATTTGCATCTCTAAAATCTCCAACTCTTGTAACATTTGTATTGATTAATGTAACTGACGAGTTCTGATTAAACTGCTGGTCTAAAACTAAAATATTGTAATTTGTTAAAGGATTGGTAACCTCTTTTCTGGTGTCTTTAGTAGTGTTATTTTCAATTACCGCTTCTGTCTTGCCAGTAATAGCATTGAAAATCCCAATTCCTAACCCTTTTTTTGTTCTTCCAGAGATCTTTATTGCATTTAGCATTTTCACTTTCCCAGGTTCATTTATTATCGTTTCATTAGCACCAGGATTTGCAGACTCAATTGGAGCTCCACCAATTCTACGTGAATAGAATAATTTTCCTTTTGTAAATAACTCAGTTCCTTCCGTGAAAAATTGTCTTTGTTCATCAAATTGTTGTTCAAAAGGACCAAGATTCAATGTGACATTATCAAAAGCTGTTTGTCCAAAGTCAGGAATTAATGTAGCATCCAAAGTGAAATTTTCTGTAAGACCATATTTCACATCCATTCCTGCACTCCAGCTAAACTCACTTTCTCCGTTAAAACGAACGGATGTTGTAGATGCATACGGATAGAATGCTAACCTTGTTGGTGGTTTAATGTTCTTAAAATCTTCGATTAAACCATCATATTGAGTCCAATTTCCTTGTGTATTATCAATATGATTCCAAGTAAACTGTGCATTTAAGTTTTGTATTCTTCTGTGAAAATTAAATCCCCAAGATTGTACTGGTTGATTTGAGAAACGTAAAGCTCTATATGGAATCTTCATTTCTACAGTCCAACCTTTTTCTGTTATTTTAAAACCGCTTTCCCAAACAGCGCTCCAATTAAAGTCTTCATTTCCGTTAGAAATTTTTGAATCTCCTTGTGTACCAGCACTACTTACTATAAATTCAAATGGATTCTGACCATCGTCATTAGGGTTAATAGTAACTAAGAAAAAATCTGCGTTCCCAAAATTGTCTCTATTCGTGAATTCTGCAGGTATTTTTAGAGGGTCAGGAGCATACATAAGTGCACTAATATAAATAGCATCATCATCATAAATGATTTTCACTTCAGTTTTGTGACTTGCTGGTTCAGCTTCTCCATTGTTAGGGCGCATCATTACAAAGTCTTTTGCAATTGGAATGTTTTTCCAAGCAGCATCATCTAATGCACCGTCAATTTTTGGAGGAGTACTGATTCTGGTTGCCGGTATTTTTTTTCTACTTGAATTTAATTGAGAAAAAGAAAGTTGAACAGTTAGTATGAATAAAATTGATAGAATTTGATTTTTTGTTTGCATCTGATATGTATTAATAATTTTTGATTGATAGCATAAAGACATGAGAAAATTTAAAATGTCACATTCATATGTGTTAATTAAATCAAAAAATGATTTTAAGCACGAAAACTATCGTTGTTTATAAGTGTAAAAGGGCTGTAAGAGTGGTGTATTCAATTGTATAAAAAAAGCTTCAAAATCATTTGAAGCTTTTTTAGTGTGACAATCTTTTGTGTTAAAAGATGTTTTTGATATTGTTATAGTCTATGAAGTAGACAAATTTCAGTGAAAATGTATGTAAAGAAGGTTGATTAAATAATTCGTTAATGTTATTGATAAAGTTTAATGCAGATTGATCGTTGGCATTAAATATAGAGTTTCTGTAGAATGCTGTTAATTGACTTCCAGGAGCAAACTCCCAAAGATAATTTAAATCTAAATTCCAGCTATTATAATTTACATCATGATTGCCTGTGTACCCATGATCTATTAAAGAACCATCTGTCTTTAAGCTATAAAATTGACTATTGTATTTTACCGTTTGCCAATAATGTCTAAAGGATAATGATAAAGAGGATTTTGTACTAAAACTATATTTACTAGACAAGACATTTTCATATGAGTCAGAACCTCTTTTTCCAAAAACAATATCATTATTGTCACCTCCAGTATATCCAACGGAGTTTTTAGTGTTACTGTATTTGATTTTATATATTAAACTCATTTTATTGCTAAAACGATACCTTGGACCAAATTCAAAACCAAACCTTGATTCATCAGTTCCAAAAACTGTTCTAGCTCTTGCTTTTAAATCAAATGCAAATTGTTTTCTAAAGTCGGTTGAGATAAACCCATCAAGTTCCATTTCAGAGTTTCTTTCTAGATAGCGTTGTTCAGAGATTTCTCTTCTTGGCTCGTAAAAATCTTTCTGTTTTCCAATCTTCCCTTTTGCGTTTAACCCAAATGAGAAGCGTTTTTTAGTGCCCGCAAAAAAACCTAGTCTATAATTGTTTCCTGTATAGACACCAGGTGTGTATAAAAAGCTGTTAAATAACCTGAAGTTGACCATGAAGAAGTTGAAATTACCTACAGGTTTTAAAGTTCTATAACTTGCCATTGTGTAGATGGTCTGTTGGTTGTTCCTTCTTTGAAAACCGATATCATTATAATTAAATTTATCATCTTCCATGTTGTAACCAACTTCTCCTTGCCAGTTACCAGAAATTTTAGCAATACTAGAATCAAAAGCGTAACCAGTTTCTGTAGCGCCGTTCTCTTTTATGTTACTAGTTTTAATAAATCCATCAGCAAAATAAGTATTAGCCTTATTTGTTATGTGATAAAGTAACCCAGTTACATTTGCATCTCTAAAATCACCTTCTCTTAATACATTTGTATTAATAAAAGTTACAGAAGAATTTTTATTAAATTGTTGATCTAATACCAATACATTATAATTCGCTAAAGGTTCGGTGACTTTTTTATAATACTCATCAACTGTTGTGGTTCTTTGGGTTATAGTTCTTTTAATTGTTGCGCTGGTTTCATCAGTTATTGCATTAAAGAACCCTATTCCTAATCCACCTTTTGTTCTGCCAGAAATCTTTAAGGCGTTTAGCATATTTACTTTATTAGGGTTGTCAAACACTTCTTCATTTGAAGCTAAATTATCATAAGCAGTATAATATCCAACAGGTCTATTTCCAATTCTTCTAGAATAAAACATTCTTCCTTTGTTAAACAACTCTGTTCCTTCTGTAAAGAATTGTCTTTGTTCGTTAAAACGTTGTTCAAAAGGACTCAAATTTAAAGTGACATTATCAAAAGCAGTTTGCCCAAAATCTGGCACAAGTGTTAAATCCAATGTAAAATTTTCTGTAATTCCATATTTTAAATCCAGTCCTAAATTGTGATTGTTAACTGTTTCTCCATCAAAATGTGAAACTGAAGTTGAAGCATATGGATAAAAGCTTAAGCGGGTTGGTGGATTAATATTTCGAATCCCTTTAAGAATACCATCATATTGCGTACGTTTCCCTATTTTATTGTCAATATGGTTCCATGTGTATTGTGTATTCTGATTAATTATTTTTCTTAGAAATTGAATTCCCCAAGTTTGTACTTCTTGATTTGAAAAACGTAATGCAGAATATGGAATTCTCATTTCTACAGACCAGCCGTTATCTAAAATTTGAACTGCACTTTTCCAAACGGCACTCCAACTTCTGTCGGGCCTTCTACTGTTGTCAGAAACTTTAGCATCTAATTGTGTTCCTGTAACCATTACATCGAATGAAGTTGCATTAACACCATCGTTATTAGGGTTAAGTATTAAAGAAAAATGATCAGCTTGCCCATCATTGTCTCTACTTGTAAATTCACTTGCTATTTTAGAAGGGTTTGGGTCGTACATCATTGCAGAAACATAAATTGCTTCATCGCTATATAAAACTTTTACTTCAGTTCTATAATTAGGATCTTCTTTTTCTCCATTATTAGGTTCCAACATTATGAAATCATTGGCGATTTCTAATCCTTTCCAGGCATCATCGGTAAGTAGACCATCAATTTTTGGAGTCTTATTAATGCTGCGTGTTGTGTTTAATGTTTTTTTAGGAATGTCTGTTTGAGAAAACAAAATAGAAGTCGTAAAAAGAGAGATGTAAAACAGTAGTTTAGAGTGTTTTATCATTGTTTTATATAGTAGTTAGTTTTGTGTGCAAAAATACAGAGGGTTTGAAATAAAAAATCATAAAATCATGTTAATTCCTGATAAAAAAATAAGAATATTTTAAGAAGTATTTTTTAGAGGTTATTTTATTAAAATTAAAGTGATATTATAAATTGAATTTGTATTTTTGTGGCGTTAAAAAACATTCTTAAAAATGAATTTACACGAATATCAAGGAAAAGAAATCTTAAACAGTTTTGGCGTTAGAATTCAACGCGGAATTGTTGCAAGTAATCATAAAGCAGCAGTTGATGCAGCAAAACAATTAACAGTAGAAACTGGTACAAGCTGGTATGTTGTTAAAGCTCAGGTTCACGCTGGTGGACGTGGAAAAGGAGGAGGAGTTAAGTTGGCTAAAAACTTAGCTGAAGTTGAATCTATCTCTAATGATATCATTGGAATGATGTTGGTAACTCCACAAACTTCTGCTGAAGGTAAAAAAGTAAACCAAGTTTTAATTTGTGAGGATGTTTATTATCCTGGAGATTCTGAGCCAGAAGAATATTACATGTCTGTTTTATTAAACAGAAACACTGGTAAAAACATGATTATGTATTCTACTGAAGGTGGAATGGATATTGAAACTGTTGCTGAAGAAACTCCGCACTTAATTTTCACTGAAGAAATTGATCCTACAATGGGATTATTACCTTTTCAAGCACGTAAGATTGCCTTTAACTTAGGGTTGTCTGGTGTGGCTTTAAAAGAAATGACAAAATTTGTATCTGCATTATATACTGCATACATAAAGTCAGATTCTTCAATGTTTGAAATTAATCCTGTTTTAAAAACATCAGATTCTAAAATCTTAGCTGTTGATGCTAAAGTAACTTTAGATGAAAATGCATTATATAGACATAAAGATTATGCATTAATGCGTGATTTACGTGAAGAGAATCCTATTGAAGTAGAAGCGAAAGCTGCTGGTTTAAATTATGTTGATTTAGACGGTAATGTTGGATGTATGGTTAACGGAGCTGGATTGGCAATGGGAACTATGGATTTAATTAAACAAGCTGGAGGAGAGCCTGCAAACTTTTTAGATGTTGGTGGTACTGCAGATGCTGCACGTGTTGAAACTGCATTCGGAATTATCTTAAAAGATCCTAATGTAAAAGCAATCTTAGTAAATATTTTTGGTGGTATTGTACGTTGTGATAGAGTTGCACAAGGAGTTGTTGATGCATACAAAAGTATGGGAGACAAAATTAATGTGCCTATTATTTGTAGATTACAAGGAACTAATGCTGTTGAAGCAAAGGAACTAATTGATAATAGCGGAATGGAAATCATTTCTGCTACAGAATTTCAAGAAGCAGCAGATAAAGTTGCAGACGTATTAGGTTTGTAAGACATTTCTTAGAAAATATAGTTTATAAAAAACGCCTCACTTATGTGAGGCGTTTTTTTTGCATTATATTGTCAAGGAATAAAAAATAACAAATCATGAAAAAAATTCTCCTTATAATTTTATTCCCGCTGCACATGATGGCGCAAGAATCACCAAACTCAGTTAAATTTTGGAATTCACTACAAAGCCATTGTGGAAAAGCTTACGAAGGAAAAATAATTGCAGGAGGAAAAGAAGGTGATGGTTTTGTTGGAGAAAAATTAGTAATGCATGTTCGTTCTTGTAAAGAGAACACAATTAGAATCCCTTTTTTTGTTGGAGAAGATAAATCTAGAACTTGGGTTTTTACGAAGAGTAAGAATCAATTAATTACATTAAAACATGACCATAGGCATAAAGACGGTTCTGAAGATAAAATTACTCAATATGGCGGTTCTAACCCAAATACTGGGCTGGCCAATATTCAGTTTTTTCCTGCGGATCAGCATACAGCAAGTTTACTATCTTACGCTTCCAATAATGTTTGGTGGGTAACTATTGATAAAACTACATTTACTTATAACTTACGTAGAATAGGAACTGATCGGTTTTTTTCTGTGAAATTTGATTTAACCAAAGAAATTAGTATACCAAGTGCTCCCTGGGGAAGTAAAGGTTAATGTATTTATAATGATAGGATGATTAATCCGCCTTTATAATATTGTCAACAAATTTATTTCTTTCCATGTACAAATTAAAACGTCTCACAATTGTGAGGCGTTTTTTTGTTTTGTGAGTTTTGTAATACGTTTGTTGAAAACTTAGCGTGAAAAAAACTCAGCCTTTTCTAACGAACAAAAGACTGTTTCGTTAAAATATTTTATAACCGAAATTAATTGAGAATGATTTGTACTCGTTCGTGTCCCAAGGGTCATTATAACCACCAACTGTATTAAATCTTCCAGACTTAAACATTTGTATGTTTAAACTGTATTTTGAATCCCAATTGTAACCAGCTCCAACTACAAACCCTGCTGAAGAAATTATATCTAAATCTGACCTTGTGCTAGAAAGAAATTCAATTTTAGAGGTAAGGCTCAAATTAATAACATAACCAGCAGTAAGAGTAATTTTTGATTTTTTGTTTAAGAACATGTTATGCTTTATTCCCATTGGTGTCTTAATTGCGCTGTATTTAAAATTTAAAGGATGTGTAATTGGCAATGTAGGATTATTGTTGGTGAAACTATTAACTACTACATCAAAATCTTTTACAGAATAAGAATGGAAAGTTGGTTCAATAAACATGGCCCATTTTCCTTTGTTATTTGGAAGCGTATATTCAAATTCAACCCCAAATTGTGGTCTAATTTGTGAACCTAAATCATTGCTTCGCAATTCAAGACTTGAAAATTGAGCACCAACTTTTAAGTATATGTTGACGGGTTTTTTGATTGAACTGTACTCTTCATAAGCTACTGATGAAGACTTTGTGCAAGTAGTATTGTAATTGTGAAAATAAGAAATTAGGTGTTTCTTTCTATAAACTGTTTTTTCTGTTTTTATTTTTTTACAAGGAAGATCTTTTTTTAATTGTAATTTAAATGCGTTATTTTCTGCAATAAGTCCAGAAGAAGTTAAATATTTTTTATGCTCTAGCTGGATTGGGTTTGAATTATTTATCTGGTAAAAAAAACGAAATAGCTGATTACTTTGGTACTGCCATAGAGATGCTTTTCCTGACACTAATAATTTTAAGAAGAGTGTTTCTTCTTTATAAATAGGATTTCTGTTATTCGTTAGTTTTCCTGTGCGATTACTTGAGCGGTCAATAGATAGAGTAAACCTTTTATAATGAATATTGGTGCCAATTTCGAAATTAGAAACAGTTTCAATTGTTCCGGTTTGTATTTTTGAGTTTTGAGTTAATCTATATTTAAACTCTACAGGATTGTTCTTCCAATCAATGTTTTTAATATAGCAGTTAGTTTTTGTTCCTGTATTTGTAGTAAATGATCCTTTTTCAAAAGAGATTTGTGCAAAAGAATTTAGGCATAGGAATGCCATTAAAATAAATAAAATTGTCTTTTTCATGAGTAGTTTTTAATTTTTTTATAAAAACTAAAGATACTTTTATTTAGTGTCCTAAAAAACTTTTCTAAATACTTTCATTTACCAACAAAATTTAATGAAAAGAAGAGTTTTTTTTATGTTTAATCAATCTTATACACCCAGATAGAAGTATCAAAATCTTCTTCTAGTGTGATAAGGTAATTGTATGCTTTTGTTATTGTTGATAATGAGTTTAGACTCACCAAGTAATTTCCATCTCTACTTCTGATTAGTGTACTTTTTCTTCCTATAGCAGTTAATTTTTTTTGACGTTCAGTTGCATTTGTTCTTAGTGCATAACTACCCGCTATGATGTGAAAAGGTTTAGATTCAACCACCTTAACCTTAGTAGCTGCTATAGTAATTTCGCTAATTTTAGTTTTAGGATAGCTTTCATTGGGCTTTATATTTCCAGCATCAACATAAGCTTTTTTTGCTTTGTTGTATTGTTTGTTCTTGAAAAAAGAATCTGCTTCTTTAATTTTGTTGCTATAATTAACATCTACTCTTTTAGAAAGAAGAACATTGATTTTTTTTATCTGTTCTGTAGGATATACTTCGTCTTTATTTAATTCTAATGCTTTTGCATAATGTGCTTTCGCTTCTTCAAATTTTTGACCAGTAAATAAAGAATCAGCTTTTTGAATTTGAACAGTGTATGCTTTGTTGTCTGTACAAGAAGAGAATGTTATACTTAATATTAGAGTAAATACTAAAAGAAATATATAGGTTGGTTTTTTAACTAAATTTTTCATGGTGACTAAGTTTTAATATTAGAACGATTATTACTCTTGCAAGTACCAAAAATAATTAATTTTTATTTGATGCTACTTGATTTTTAAATTTAATGATAAAAAAAAGCCTCCCGATAGGAAGGCTTCTTTTGTATATGTAATTGCAAATGTATTACTATTTAGTAGCCTTATCTACTTCAATACGGTTTTCACGATTTGCTAATTCCCATGCTGTATGGAAAACAAGACGAGATCTATTTTCTAACAAGTCATAATTAATTTTATCTGGAGTATCTGATGCTTGGTGATAATCATCATGTGTTCCGTTAAAATAGAAAATAACAGGAATGTTGTTTTTTGCAAAATTATAATGGTCAGAACGGTAGTAAAAACGATTTGGATCGTTCTCTTCATTAAAGGTATAATCTAATTCGATATTTGTGAATTCTTTATTTACTTGTTCAGAAACTTCATGTAATTCTGTACTTAATTTATCAGCTCCAATTAAATAGATATAATTTCTTTCTCCTTTACGTTTTGGATCAATACGTCCAACCATATCAATGTTTAAGTTAGCTACGGTATTTGTAAGTGGAACTAAAGGCTCATAATCAGTATAGTATTGAGAACCTAATAATCCTTTTTCCTCTCCTGTTACGTGTAAGAAAATAACTGAACGTTTTGGACCATGACCTTTATCAGCAGCAGCTTTAAAAGCTTCAGCAATTTCTAATATTGCAACAGTTCCAGAACCGTCATCATCTGCACCATTAAAAATCTCCCCTTTTGCATTCACTCCCACGTGATCTAAGTGCGCAGAAATGATAATGTATTCGTCTGGCTTTTCAGACCCTTTAATGATTGCGGCAACATTTTCAGATGCATGAGGTACTTTAATACTTTTGTAGCTCATTTCTAATTTTGTAGCAACTGTAGCAGTCTTTGTAGATTTAGTAATGTTACCTACTAAAGCTTTACCCATTTTTTCGCTAATTATGAAGTGATAGATTTGAGCTTCTGCATCTTTTTTAGTTGGTAATGATAATCTCTTACTACCTCCATTTGCTTCACTTCTTTTATAGAATCTCGAATAACGCTTAAATAAATTATCATCCATAAAGAATAAGGCTGTAGCACCATTCTTTTTAGCTGCATTTCTTTTCGCTGAAATTGCTTGACGTCCATTTGACCACTTTGAAGCTTTTTTATCTCCGGTAAGTACATTGTTACCATCTTTATCTTGTGGTTCACCAGCTCTTACAACAACAACTTTTCCTTTTACATCAAGGTTTTTGTAGTCTGAGTGTTTTTCGTCATCAATTCCAAAACCTGCATACACAATGTCTGCAGCAGAAACTGATCCTGTTGCAACAGATGTTAGTGAAATGTAATCATCAAAATAGTTAAATGATTTTCCGTTTACAGAAATAGCAACCTCTGGTGTTTTTACAATATTTAAAGGTACATTTTGAAAATAGTTCCCTTCAATAAGAGAGTTAATTCCTAAAGCTTCATACTCTTTTTTAAGATACTCGATAGCTTTTTTTTGTCCAGGTGCTCCTGTATCACGCCCTTCAAATTCATCTGAAGCGTAAATGTATAAATGTTCTTTTAGCTCCTTTTGTGTAATAGTACTTCCGTAAGAAACAATGTCTTCTTTTGTAGCTTCTTTTTTACAAGAAAGGACTACTAACATTGCGCCTAATAATAATAGTGATTTTTTCATTTTATCTGGTTGTTATATGTAAGTAATCTACGATATTACAAAAAAGAACTAATACATAGTTTGAAAGTGTATCTTTTAACACTTTTTAACAAAATTACAAATGTCTTTTTAACACCTCAATTTCATCTCTAAACTATGATGCTGATAAAGTTCAATAAGGATGGATATTATATACAAGGAATCTCTTGACATAATTTTGTTAAAAACACCTTACAACTGCGAGAGGTTATCTATTTGTATTCTTTTAACATATTGTTAGAATATGAAGAGATTTTAGAGTCAATATTAAAGTTTTCATTAAAAGATGTAATAGCATTTTCTGAATAAGACTCCCAATTATTCATTACTTTATTTAAGTTCTTAAGTAATGAAAATTTTATGTCATTAGAGTAAAATAAGCCATTTTTGTTATTGATTATTTCTGTGGATCCTTCTGTTTTTGTAGCTAATACAGGGGTTCCTTCTCTAAGTGACTCAACCATAGTGTTTCCAAAAGATTCAGAAACACTTGAATTTATTATTACTAATGAATTGGCAAACGTAACAAATAATTCTTTTTGAGGTAAAGAATTAATAAAAACAATATTATCAAAAACATTATTTTTTTTAGAATAAGAAATGATTTCTTCTTTTAAGTTTCCATTACCAATAATTTTCAGTTTTATGTCAGGAAATTCTGATAAAACATCTTTAAATTGTTTAATTAATTTTATATGTCCTTTGGATTTATGTAACCTGCCTGCTATAATTATTGATTGACTCCTATCCTTTAGGTTAATGTATTTAATATTTGAAGGACTGAAAAGGTTTGTATATACACCTGTATTCTGATTTTTAACAAATTTTTTATTTATGCTATCTATTAATGTTCCTTTAGAATTGGTGTAAATATGTGTGTTTAGTCTATAAATTATTCGTTTTCGTGTAATTAGAAATTTATATTTTAATTTGTTGTCAGAGTCAATTTCTGTTTGTTGACTAGTTGTTCTAATCCAAATAATTCTATTTTTAACTCTAAAAAAGAATGCTATAAGAGTCATTATATTTCCAGAGCCAAACATAGACATTGTCATATATGGCTTGTATTTTTTTATTAACTTGAAGAGAAAGATAAAATCTTTAATTTTTGTTGGTCTTTTTGAGGGCCAATTATAATAGGTTATTTTATTTCTATTGATTGGTAACAGGTGATTTGGACAATCTAAAATAAATACAACATTAATATTGTCTTTAGTGAATTCTTCTCCTAGCCTTTTGAATTGATAATTAATTGTTGATGTAAAACTTGAAGTCGCTATGAATATTGTTCTCTTTTTCATTAATATATTTTTCGCTAATTTATAAATGTCTTTTTAACACCTCAATTTCATCTCTAAACTGAGCTGCAGATAAAAAGTCTAATTCTTTAGCTGCTTGTTCCATGTGTTTACGGGCATTTCTAATTCGTTTTTCAATCTCTGGTTTAGGCAAGTATTCTAAACCTGCTTCTGCAGCTTTATTTTTTGCATTGTCATAATGATATGAAGAAACCTCACTCTTAGTTAGCGCATTATCTATGGCTTTAACAATTTGTTTTGGCGTAATATTATTTTCTGTATTGTAATCGATTTGTTTTTCTCTTCTTCTATTAGTTTCGTCAATTGTTAACTGCATACTTTTTGTAACTTTATCAGCATACATAATTGCCAAACCATTTAGGTTTCTTGCTGCTCTTCCAATAGTTTGTGTTAGCGATCGATGTGAACGTAAAAAGCCTTCTTTATCTGCATCTAAAATAGCAACTAAAGAAACTTCAGGTAAATCAAGCCCTTCTCTTAATAGATTGACACCAATCAAAACATCAAATTCTCCCTTTCGTAACCCCAACATTATTTCTACACGTTCTAAAGTATCAACATCTGAATGTATATAACGACAACGAACTTGAATTCGAGTTAAATACTTTGCCAATTCTTCTGCCATTCGTTTGGTTAATGTTGTTACTAATGTACGTTCGTCTTTTTCTACACGAACCTGAATCTCTTCAATCAAATCATCTATCTGATTTAAACTTGGACGAACTTCAATTGTTGGGTCTAACAAGCCTGTAGGACGAATGATTTGCTCAATAAACACCCCTTCTGTTTTTTGTAATTCATAATCCGCAGGTGTTGCACTTACATAAATTACTTGATTTTGAATTTCTTCAAACTCCTCAAATTTTAAAGGGCGGTTATCCATAGCAGAAGTGAGCCTGAAACCGTGTTCTACTAAGTTTTCTTTTCTGCTTCTATCTCCACCATACATAGCATGTGTTTGCGGAATTGTAACATGGCTTTCGTCAATAACCATTAAATAATCATCTGGAAAATAGTCTAACAAACAGAAAGGACGTGTTCCTGGTTCTCTTCCATCTAAATAGCGAGAATAATTTTCAATTCCAGAACAATAACCCAACTCACGTATCATTTCTAAATCGAATTCTGTACGCTCTTTTAATCGTTTTGCTTCTAGATGTTTTCCTATTTCTTGAAAGTAATCTACTTGCTTCATCATATCATCTTGAATCAAATGAATGGCATTCTGTAAGACATCTGGAGAAGTCACAAATAGGTTAGCTGGATATATTGTTAAATTCTGAAATTTTTCTAAAATAGCATTGCTTTCTAACTCAAAAGATTCAATTTCATCTATTTCATCACCAAAAAAATGTACTCTATATCCATTGTCTCCGTATGATGGATAAATGGTGATAACGTCACCTTTTACTTTAAATGTTCCGCTTTTAACATCAAATTCTGTTCTAGAATATAAACTGGTTACCAGTTGATGTAAGAACTTGGTTCTTGATATTGCTTGGCCAACTTCAATCGGAATTACATTCTTTTTAAATTCTACAGGATTCCCGATTCCATATAAACAAGAAACTGATGCAATAACAATTACATCTCTTCTGCCAGAAAGTAGGGCAGAAGAGGTGCTTATTCTTAAGCGTTCAATATCATCATTGATAGATAAATCTTTTTCAATATATGTTCCTGTTACTGGTAAATAGGCTTCAGGCTGATAATAATCGTAATAGGAAACAAAATATTCTACAGCATTCTCTGGAAAAAACTGTTTAAACTCAGAATACAATTGAGCTGCTAATGTTTTGTTATGTGCCAAAACCAATGTTGGTCTATTTATTTTTTCAACTACATTTGCTACAGTAAAGGTTTTTCCAGAGCCAGTTACTCCTAGCAATGTTTGGTGTTTTTCTCCTGTTCCTATCCCATTTGTTAGCTGTTCAATAGCCTGAGGTTGATCTCCTGTAGGTTTAAATTTTGAGTGTAATTGAAAATCCATAAAGACAAAAATAAGTATTCTGAAATGGAAAAAATAAGAAGTTTCACTTATTTTCTAAGCAAACTAAAATGCCCAGTTTGTTTTCTGATATTTCCATTAATATCTTCTAAAACAGCATTGAACCAATAATCATTTGATGGTAGTTTTTTTCCATTGTAAGTCCCATTCCAACCATTATCATCTTTGTGATTGATAATGGCAACAACTTTTCCATATCGATCAAATATTTGCACTTCTGCTTTGGTGTAGAAGGCATTATCTGCTCCCATTACTTTCCATGTATCAAAGACGCCATCATTATTTGGTGTAAAATGCCTTTGAAAAAACAAGAAAGATAATTGCTGACTACTTGTAATTCCACAGCCATTTTTATCTCTTATGTACACGGTATGTAATCCAGGACTAATTTGATTAAAAGTGAAAGATAAATTTTCTGTTCCTTTTGAGAAACTTGCAGGGTTTGTACTGTTTAGTGCATATTCATAATCTCCAATTCCAGAAATAGTAATCGTAAGCGTGTTTTCTGTTGGATTGTCAACATTATCTGTTAGTTCTGTAGCCGTAATTAATGCTTTGTTAGATTCAATTACAGTAAATGTATTATAACCTGTACAAGAAGAATCGTCTAAGGGATTTTCAATATCATTTTGATATGCTCTATAGGCTTCTACATAATAAGTTCCTTGCACATTTGCTTTGTGAACAGCACTTGTTGCTCCAGTAATTAAATTTCCGTTTAAAAACCATTGATAGATGTCTGTTTGAGTTCCTGTATCTGCATTTAAATCTATCGTTATTGGTTGAGGATTGTCTATAGGATTGTTTACACATAGATACAAAGGAGCTGTGTTTCCTTGCGGAATTGGACGCGTGTTTACAAATACTTTAAATTGACCGATACCAGAACAAGCATTGGTTCCAATAGTAGATATTCGAACAAAAACATCTGAATTATTAACAAACAAATCATCATCATACGGAGTTTCAATTAGATTTGTTTGCAGCGCAGCATCATTAGCTGTTCTGTAATATTCAAAGGTGTGTGTTGCTAAAGAAAAAGCACCATTAGAATCTGCAATAATAGCATCTGTTTTAGCATTGAAATCATAGTATGTGTTTCCAGACCCAAGACTGTTTACTGCGCCAGGTATGTTTGCGTTTAAGTCTATCTCACATCCGTACATATCTGGGTAATTACTTAAACTAGTTGGATTTACTTTCAATTCAATTTCACCAAATTCAACACATCCAGTACTAGTATTGGTTAGTCTGGCAATTACTTTGTAGTTGTTTACTAATGTTGTTGTTAAGTTGGTATAAGAGTTTTTATTACTAATTGGAGAGGTAAAGTTAATATCCGATGTTTCAAAAAAGTCAACAATTATATTTGCAACATTGTTTGTGAGTTCTGCTTCTTTAGATTCTAAATTAAAAATGGTAATTCCATCTATTGGATTTGAATCAATATCACATTGTTCGTAAGCAGGAATAGTAGTAAATATAGGTTTTGGGTCTACGTTTAAGATTATGGAGTTTGAAGTAAATTCACAACTGTTTCCAGTTCTTCCTAGTTGAACTCTGAATTGATGATTGTTGTATGTTGTTAATACATCAGTAATTAACAAACTGTTAGTTATTGCTCCACTATATACTGTATTATCAATAATATCATTCCAGTTTACTCCGTCTGTACTAAGTTGCCATTGAAAAGTGTCAGCATTTGAATCTATGGTTAGATTTGAGTTTGTGGCTTCACAAAAAACAATATCTTCAAATGGTGAGTTTAAAACAATTGGAGCAGCGACTAAATAATTGATATGTGGAGTTGTATATCCATCAGTAACATTGATAACTTGACCCAATGTGTTAACCGTGATGGGTAAATCCCCTAACAAACCATCACTATTTATATCAGTAAACCCAGCTTCGGTAACGTCAAAACAGGTGTCATTATCACTATCTAATTCTAAAAAGTTGAATATTGAATCAGTATCTGTGTCTATAATGATATATCCTATTAAATTACTATCAGGATTGGTTTCAAGCGTATCAACAAAACCATTTAAACCAATTAATGCGATTGCATTATCAATCATTCCGTCAAAATCTGTATCTGGTAAACCATGACCAGACTCTTCTAAGTCAAAAACCCCATCATTATCAGAATCTACATCTAAGAAGTTGAACACAGTATCGTTATCCGAATCTGAAGGTGAAATTGCAATATCAAAAACATCGTCTAAGCCATCAATATTTGCATCTGTATTTAATAACGTTATATGGGTACCATTCTTTTCTACTAGATCAGGAATTCCATCATTGTCAGAATCAGCATCTAAGCTATTGACAATTCCATCATTGTCAGTGTCGATATCAAAACTTGTTAACTGTATATTTCCAGCAAAAACAGAGTTTTCTGTTAGGTTGCTCAAATGATGTGCAAAAGAAATTTGACTTACTTGATTTGCAATAAATTGATACGGTGTTGATCCACTAGAACTTGGGTTGTATTTGAATCTGATTTCTGATGCAGAAAAATCTACTACTCCAGATTCGAAAATCCCATCAAAATTTGTGTCAACCAATAGTTGATTGTCAGGATCTAAAAGTGTTATGTTTTTGTTTGATGGCGCTATTTTTATAATAAAATATTCGCCAGTAATATTTGTATGATTTGTACCTGTAGTTTCTGTAAAATTAAAATTGACAGGCTGTGTAAAACCTAAAGTATACTCTAAATTAGAGGTGTTTGCAGCTTTTGCTGTAGAGGTAAAATTACCATTACTTTGACCAATAAATGTATTTGTTGTTCCGTTAATATTGTTCTGTGTAAATGTGCTTGAGATGATGGATGCATTTGTTGTTGCGTCTATAAAAACAATTTCTGGATTCGAGATGTCTACCAAGTTTAGGGAAGCGTCACCTTTTCCTTCGTCAGAATTTAAAATTCCGTCATTATCAATATCAATATCTTTGTTGTCAATGATTCCATCATTATCGTAATCATCAGGGCAAATACTTACAGGGATTTCAACCGATTCAAACTGTAAACCAGAACAATTTATAGTTGCTATTAATTTATAGTTACCGGGTAGCGTAGGAACAAGGTTACTACTTGTAATCCCTGTTGTAACATACCCAGATCCATCATCAAAAAACCATTCAAACTGATCGAAAATATCAATATTTGTTGCAGACAATGTTATGTTAGGAATACAAGTTCCTAAGGTTTGAACAGTTGTATTTAAATTTATTTCAGGAGCTGATGGGAAACCAGAATAAAAACTTCCAGAAGTTGCTGCTCCATTAAAATTATAGTAGGCGCAATACAATTCTCCAGAGCTTTCTATAGAGACATCTCCTGTTAATCCAGAGACTTTATATGTCACATAATTTGTATTACCAGTTACATCTTGTGGTAACGCATTAATAGGTTGTGAATTAACAGTAACTGTTGCATTTTTGTTAGTAATAATTGTAATACCACCAGTATAAATTGTGGTTCCAATATTTTGAATGCTAGCAATAGAATTTACATTTCCTCTGTTTTCACAACTTAATGGAGGAACAAAAAACAACCCTTGATTTGCTTCACTATTATTTGCACCAATTCCTTGATATGCAAATACATTTTTACTTGTAGAGACATACATGTTTTGGTTGGCAGAATAATTATCTCCTTCAATCAGGTAGTATTCACCTGCATTTATGGTTGTAATTGGTGTATTTCCGTTAATACTAATGCTTGTGTTGTCTTCATGAGCAACAAGCAGCACGTTTTCCCAATTATTATTACCATCTCCTTTTACAAAGATATATTCGTTTCCTACTTTTGAATAATCTACAATTTGATCGATTCCATAATCTCTTCCGCCGCCATTATCAAAACTACCATTAGCAGAGCCAGAGTTTACAACAATTGGTTTATCAGACTGTACCAAAGCGCCAATCAATCCATCTCGATTTATAACACTTTCAGAGCTATTTGTAGCAATTGTGTAGCTTTCTCCTTCATCTAAATTGATGACAACAGGAAAAGTTCCAGTATAATTTTTTATTATTAATCCAACAGGTAAATCATCAAAAGTCACAACAGTGTTGTCTTCTGTAGCCATAACAGATACAAAATTCATGTAGTTTGTTTGTGGGTTTTGATTTGTAAAAGAACCGACTCTAAATGTGCTTCCTAATGCAGATAGTCCTTTGCTTACTAAAGCTCCAGCTTGTGCTCCATTTCCAGCTTTCATTCTTAAAGACACATAAATAACATCTTCGGCTTCTATGATATAGCCTTTGTTGTTTTGTACAACACTAGATTGGTTTGATTCGATAAAAAGTTGTCCATATCCTGTTCCTAACGAAATTTCAACAGGACTTGTGTTCGAAACGATCCCAGAAATAGTACTTGATGATGGTTGTCCAACAGGCGTTATTGTATAAGTAACATTTTTTGTGCTTGGTGTAGAAATATAAAAATACTGACTTTCTGGATTTGCATTTCCAAACTCAGCACTTGTTAATGGCGGAATAAAATGCTTTTTACTTAATTGTGCCTGAATTTTTGTTGAACAGACAAGTAGTACGAATAAAAATAGTAGAAATATTTCAGATTTATTTTTCATTGCCACTAATATAAATGAAAAATATGAAAGAGCTTATTTTCTTAGCAAACTAAAATGTCCGGTTTCTTTTCTGATATTTCCATTCATGTCTTCAAGTACTGCATTGAACCAGTAATCGTTTGACGGTAGTTTTTTGCCGTTATAAGTTCCGTTCCACCCATCACTGTCTTTATCAGTGATTAAAGCAACAACTTTTCCGTATCTGTCAAATATTTCTACTCTAGCTGATTTATAAAAACTATTGTTTGATCCAAGAATTTTCCAAGTATCATACACACCATCATTATTTGGTGTAAAATGCCTTTGAAAAAACAAGAAAGATAATTTTTGGCTAGAAGTTGTTCCGCAGCCATTAAGGTCTCTAATGTAAACAGTATTTAGCCCTGGTTTAACTTCGTCAAAAGTAAAGGTTAAGTTTCCTGTGCCTTTAGAAAAACTTGAAGGATTTGTACTATTCAATGCGTATTCATAATCTCCAATTCCAGAAATTGTAATCTTAAGGATATTTTTTTCTGGGTTGTCAACATTGTCTGTTAATGTAGTAGAAACTATAAGGGCTTTATTCGATTCAATAATGGTAAATGTGTTGTAACCAGTACTGCTTGTGTTGTCATTAGGGTCATTAACATCATTCTGATATTCTCTGTAAGCGATTACTTTATAAGTTCCTTGAACATTTGCTTTGTGAATAGCATTTGTAGCTCCAGTAATTAAATTGCTATTTAAAAACCATTGATAGGTATCAGTTGGGATTCCTGTATCAGCATTTAAATCGATTGTAATTTGCTGAGGGTTGTCAATCGGGTTATTGACACATAAATATTGAGCGTTTGTATTTCCAAGTGGAATAGGACGTGTATTTACAAAAATTTTAAACTGTCCAATTCCAGAACAAGCATTTGTTCCAATGGTTGAAAGACGCACAAAAATAGTTGAATTATTTACAAAATAATCATCATCATAAGGAGCAACAATTTGATTTGTTTGTAAAGTAGCATCAGTTGCTGTTCTGTAATATTCAAAAGTATGTGTTGCTAAAGAAAAGGCGCCTCCAGAATTTGCAATTATATCTGTTGTTTTAAGATCAAAATCAAAGAAAACATTCCCAGAGCCTAAACTATTTGTAGAATTTGGAATGTTTGCATTTACATCAGATTCTGTTAAGTATAAATCAGGATAACTTGCTAATGAAGTCGCATTTGTTTTTAACTCAATTTCTCCAAATTCTTGACAACCACTTGTGTTATTTGTAATTCGAACAGTAAGTTTATGTGAATTAAGGTTTGTAGAAATTAGGTTTCTATAATTCCCTTTGTTAAGTATTGGGTTGGTGAAGTTAACATCTGAAGTTTCAAAAAACTCTACAGTAACATCTAACGCATTATTTGTTAAAAGACCTTCTTTAGATTGTAAGTTGAAAGAAGTAATTCCATCGGCAGGATTAGAATCAAAATCACACTGCTCATATAAAGGAATAGAAAACACTTCAGGCAAGGGAAGGAATTCTACTTCAACTGAGCTATTGTACTTATTTATTCTTCCACAAGCATCTATAATTATCATTTCTAAATTATACACCCCAGTTCCATAATTTACGTAATCAATTGAAATACTTCTGGTTGTTATATTTACACTTGGGTCTCCTTTTTTGGTCCATTTATAAGTCGACCCTGAAACTCCAACTATTTCAGGCTCCATATCTAAAACTTGACCATTACAAACAAATTGTTTCTCTTCGTTTAAATTGATTGTTTTTGTATCAATATCTACAATGTTTATTGGAGAGAAGAAAGATTGTATAAAAGGTGGCAAACCTTCAGATGAAGTTGCTAATCCTAATGAAACTCCATCATGAATATAATTAACGTCTAAACCGTCATTTTCTGGGAAATTGATTACACCTAAAGTGTTTTCTCTACTTTTTGCATAATATATTTTACCATCTGCCCCTAACTGTAAAGCACCGCGAAACCCTGTAAAGGAATGAATGTTTACTCGTGAGTTGTTTATTATATTGATATCTGAAGATTCAATGTCAAACTGGTATAAAGTGGTGTTTTCAGGGTCGTTGTTGTTTTGACTATGTGTACCAGTAGAAATGTATAATTTCTTACTATTTTGAGAAAATTCAACGCCATAGCCTAAATTAGAACTAATATTAATTGCTCTTTGGTTTGTAATAATTCCACTTTGAGTATCAAAATCAAAAATATAAGTGTTTTCTTGTTGATTTGCAGAAACAATTTTAGTTCCGTCAGGAGAAACTTTTAAATAACCTCTTCTGCTAAATATTGGACTACTTATCGGTGATATTATTGGTGAAGTAACCTGCACTCCATTAGTGTCAATTTTATAAGCATAAAACTCATCGTATGTACTAGAAATAATCCAGAAGGTATCACAGTCTTTTCCTTGTACAGAAGTGATTTTTTCAGACCAATTATCACCATTTCCATTTGATAAATCAATGGAGCCAGAAAGAACCTCTCCTAAACCAGCATTTTTTGTAAGGTCTATAGTGTACAAGTTTAAGCCATATCCATCTTCTATTTTTGTACCACCACTAAAACTTGGTCCATTATCTACAGTAAATAAATAATAAATATCTGTAATGGTTGGATGTGGCACAACTACAGCAGATTGAGTGCTTGAAGGGTTTCCTAATAAATCATCAGCAGGTAAACCATTTGTATAATTCATTATAGTATGAGTTTTATCCCATACTGTAATCCCATCAGAATAAAAAAGAAGATTTCCTTCTTTGTCTGCAATTGTCGAACATCCTTCAAATGTATCTAATTGTCCGTCTACTAAAGCTACGGGGGATCCAGAAGAAAAATCGAGTCCGGCATTGTGACCGAAATACCAAAAATTCGCCTCTTTTTGCCCGTAAGTACTAATTGTAATTAGAAATAATATAGCACTTAAAAATATTCTCATTCGACAGATTTTTTATTCGAACGTCAAATATAGTTGAAAAGTATTATAAATCTCTCTTTTTTAATAGTGCATACGATAGGTAAATAAAGATTGCCGTCCAAACAGAAACAATTAAGACATCTGTAAACTGTACAGAGAAATCTTTTGTTATTTGTTGTCCAATAGTATTCGCTACAGATCTAACGGCATTTAATCTTGTAATGGGTTCTTTAATAAGGTTAGCCATCGCTTCTAATGGTAAATACTGCATAATACTATTTACTTGTTCTGTGGTATTATCAACAGATCTAAAAGACCAAAATAAATACCCTTTAAACATGCTCTCTATTATCAGCCAAATAAAAATGGCTCCTACAGCAAATGCTGAGCGTTTTACTAAGATTCCAAAGAAAAGCCCCATTGAAAAGAATCCAACCAACTTAATAAAGAAGGCGAGTAAGTATTCTAAATTAGAAAAAACAATTGCGAATTCATCATAATCAGAATAAATTAAACCTAGAATTAAAGAAGTAATAAAAACAAAAAGTGTTGATACTGCTGCAAAAACAATTACTGTGTAAAACTTAGAAAGAATAAATTCTTTTTTACTCAATCCATCAATTAAGTTTTGTTTTAAGGTTTTATTGCTGTATTCATTTGCCATCATAGAAACTATTACAAGTAATAAAAAGAACTTGAAAATTGCAGCCATATATGTGTTGAAATGCCAGATGTATGGGAAATTGAATATACCTTGATCTGCAAGGTGAAATTTCACGAATCCAATATCAAATTTTATAGCGGCTATTAATGCAATTGAGGTTAATAAGGCAAAGTAAATGATAGATAAAACTTTACTTGCTTTGTTGTGTTTTAATTTATGAAATTCTATATTTAGTAATCTAAACATGGTGTTTTATATTTTTGTGAATTTGATCTCGATAGCACACGAGTTAATATTCAGTTGATTAATTGTTGTTTGTTAATTTTAAGAATTGTTGTTCTAAGCTTGGTTTACGTTTTACCAAATGAGATAACGTAATTCCTTTGTTAAATAAGAATGTGTTCATCTCTGATGCAGACATTACTTCATTTAACGTGGCTATAATAATTTCGTCCTCTTTTTTAACAGAACTTATTGATGTGTGTTGCTCTAAAACCTCAATAAGGTTTGCTTCATCACTTTCAACTTTTAATTCAAATAATCCATTAGAAGCGGTCAATTCATCAACTCTTCCAGAGTATAATTTTATTCCTTTTCTAATAACAACAACATGGCTACACACTTTTTCAACCTCGTCTAATAGGTGAGAAGCTAATAAAATAGTAGTTCCTTTTTTTGCAATCTCTTTTATAATCTGTCTAATTTCATGAATTCCTTGAGGGTCCAAACCGTTGGTTGGTTCATCAAGTATTAAAATCTCAGGATCGTTTAATAAAGCAGAAGCAATTGCTAAACGTTGTTTCATCCCTAATGAATAGGTTCTAAACTTACTGTCTCTACGTTCAAAAAGGTTTACGGTTTTTAATTTTTCATCAATTTTATCAAAAGAAACACCTTTAATTTTGCAAATCAATTTTAAATTTTGAGTTGCAGTCATATAAGGATAAAAGTTTGGGCGCTCAATAATGGCTCCAACCTTTTTAAGTGCTTCATGAGTTGTTAATCCGCCATCGAACCAGCTAAATTCTCCCGAAGTTCTGTTTACAACATTTAAAATGATTCCTAAAGTGGTAGATTTTCCACTTCCATTTGGTCCTAAAATTCCATACACATTTCCCTTTTGAATGTCAAAAGAAAGATTGTTTACTGCATGTACTGGGCCAAATTTTTTGTCTAAATTCTTTAAAGATAAGATAGTTTCCAATGAAATTGTTTTAGTCGATTATGGTTATTTGACGAACAAGGTACTGAAATGTTACAGAAAAAAGGGAATCAAAAAAAGGAAATTAATAATTATCAAAATCAATATCATCTAATGACTCAAAATCATTGTCGCCAAATTCATTATCAAAAGAATCTTCGTTTTTCTCTGCAATAAACTCTTTTTCTGGAGCTTCATCTGGAATTTCACCAATTGACATTAGAATTGTTGGCTCAGATAATAGTTCGTTATTGCTATCAATAACCTCCACGTAAAAGGACCACATCTTAAAGAAGTCATACACGTAAATTAATTTATCATTGGTGTTTGGTAGTGTCTCTTTTAAAATACAAGTACTCATAGAAATTTCATCACCAAATTCTGACATGTTAAATAATGGAATCTCTTCTCCTTGATTCCATTCATGATCTGATCTGTAGAAAGAAGCCATTTCTTGACCGTTAAAACCAAAAGCTTTGGCAATAAACAAATGCAATTCCTCTAAGTTAATTGAGTTATTAACTGTTAAAGTTCTAATTACATCTTCTTTTGTGTCTAAAATGACGCGTACTTTATACATCCTGAATTCCTTCTAATTATGCTGCAAAAATACAATAAATAATATGTATTTTTACCATAAAATAATCTAGAATGACAGAAAAATCAGCAATCCTAAAAAGTTTCAATGAGCGTTGCAAAAATACACTTATGGAAACTCTAGAAATAAAATATACTGATATTGGTGATGATTATTTAGTGGCAACCATGCCTGTGAATTCTAGAGTTCATCAACCCTATGGTTTATTACATGGTGGCGCAACTGCTGCATTAGCAGAAAGCGTGGGAAGTGCAGCATCGGCTTTTTTTGTTGATAACAGTAAGTTTATTGTAAAAGGGATTGAACTTTCAATTAACCATCTAAAAAGTGTTAAAGAAGGAGAAGTGACAGCTACAGCAAAAATATTGCACGAAGGAAGAACTACACATTTGTGGGAAATTAAAGTTGTGAATGAGAAAGACGAGTTAGTTTCGGTTAGTAAACTTACTAATATCGTATTAGAGAAGATGTAAATGAAGTTATTCAAGAAAATTTTAAAAATAGTAGGTGCAATTTTTGTATTGCTATTGGTTACTGTTTATATACTATTTGTAAATTTCTCCTCACCTAAATCAGATATAGAAATAGCAGAAGAATTTGAAAACAGCATCTACAAACCTATAATTTCTAAAGAAAAATATAAGAATTTCGAATTTAGAAAATTATCCATGCAATCAAAAATAGATACAACTAAATATACGCTTGTGTTTGTTCATGGTGCAATAGGTTCTTCTTTGGATTTTAAAAAATACATGTCAGATTCTTTATTGAATAGCAAGGCAAATATGATTTCTTACGATAGAATAGGGTATAATTACGAAGACATACATTTAGCCCAGAAATCTATAGATTTTGAAGTAGCAATTTTAAAAGAGGTGTTGAAAAAAATAGACCCCAAAAAGACAATTTTGATTGGGTATTCTTATGGCGGCCCAATTACTTTAGCGTTAAAAGAACAATTTAAGAAGATTGTATTGTTAGCTCCTGCGGTTTATAGTGTAGTAGAACCAATGCCTTGGATGGTGAATTTCTATAAATGGAAAGCAACTAGATGGTTGGTTCCACATTCATGGAAATCAGCATCAGAAGAAAAAATCACACATCAAGCAGAATTGCAGAAATATGAAAACACTTGGAGTGATACTCCTTCACAGGTGATAAGTATTCATGGAGATTCAGATCAAATTGTACCTTATGAAAACTCACTGTTTTTAGAACAACAATTTTCGGAGAAACAATTTAAATTAGTAACTATTCCAAAAGCTGGACATGGATTAGTTTGGAGTAATTTTGATTTTATAAAAGAAGAATTTTTAAAAGTATTAGATTGAAAAGAATAGAAGATAAAATTGTAGAATCTTATAAGAGTCAACTCCCTTTTGTAGTATATAATAAACCAAATACAAAGGAGGTTTATGGTGTTTTTCAAAAGAATGACAAATTAAATACAATAACAAATGAATTTGATAAAAAGGGATTTGTTTTTGCTCCATTTAGTTCAAATGAAAAAATTGTTCTCTTTGAGTTTGAGAATTCAGATTTTGTTGACGGTACTTTTAAATTTGATTCTCAGCCTATTCAACCAAATTCTAAAATTGAGACAACATCAAAAGAGCATCATATAACTTTGGTTAAAAATGGAGTTGAGGCTATCAATAAACATCAGTTTAAAAAGGTTGTATTGTCAAGAAAGCAGCGTGTAGAGGTTTCTAATTTTGATATAATTACTACTTATAAAAAACTATTGCAAACCTATTCGAATGCATTTGTATATGTTTGGTTTCATCCAAAAGTAGGGTTGTGGTTTGGAGCAACGCCAGAAACATTGGTAAAGCTAGAAGATAATCATTTTACAACAATGGCTTTAGCAGGAACTCAGGTTTATAAAGAAAATGAACAACCAAATTGGAATCCCAAAGAAATTGTCGAGCAAGAATTTGTAACAGAATATATTGTTTCAAAACTTTCAGGTTTTTCTAAAAACTTAGAGATTTCTGAAACAAAAAGTGTAAGAGCGGGTTCTTTACTGCATTTAAGAACAGAAATTAAAGGTGAGTTAGATGTAAAGGCGAATAACAGCTTGTTTTCTTTGGTTGATTTATTGCATCCAACACCAGCGGTTTGTGGTTTGCCAAAAAATGTAGCAAAGCAATTTATTTTAGAGAACGAAAATTATAATAGAGCCTATTATACTGGGTTTTTAGGTGAATTGAACATGAGCTCAAAAAACGATAAAGATTCCCATTTATTTGTCAATTTACGATGTATGGAAGTAGAAGGAAACGAGGCCTCTATATTTGTTGGTGGAGGAATCACAAAAGATAGTAACCCAGAAAAAGAGTGGGAAGAAACCGTTCAGAAAAGTCAAATAATGTTAAATGTATTAGATACTCAATAGGTATAGGTTTTAGAGTTTTTATTTGTCCAAAAGGCAAAAAAACTAAATCTATTGAGTGTAAATAAAAACGCCATCTAAATTAGTTAGATGGCGTTTTTTGTGTGAGAATTATTTGAATATTAGATGTCTTCAAATGATACATCTGTAAAGCTTTCTGTAGAGGTTGTTTCTGTTGTGTCTTCAGATTCTACTTCTGTTTTTTTATAATCTTTTTGGTGTCTTTCGCTTATTACTTCTTGACCTTTTTCATTTACAATATAATCGGTTGCTGCTTTTAACATCTCATTAAATTCAGAGAAGTCTTCTTTATATAGGTAAATTTTATGCTTTTGGTAATGGAAAGATCCATCGTCATGTGTAAATTTTTTACTTTCTGTTATTGTTAGATAGTAATCATCTGCCTTTGTAGATCTAACATCAAAAAAGTACGTTCTTCTTCCTGCTCTTAAAACTTGAGAAAAAATCTCTTCTTGTTCTACTCTCTCTGCCATAATAATCTAGTAATAAAATTAATTGTTGTTTTATTTTGCTGAACAAATCTAAAAAAATATTTCACTATTTCTAATGAAACCTTAATTTTCTTTTTCTAAAAGTTGTTGTTCATATAATTCTTTGTAATATCCTTCTTCTGTTATTAGTTGATTATGAGTGCCTTGCTGTGTGATTGTCCCGTTGTCAAGTACAATTATTTTATCAGCATTTTTAGCTGAAGAAACCCTATGACTTATAATAAATGTTGTTTTGTTTTTTGATACTTTTTCTAGGTTTGATAGTATTTTCTCTTCAGTTTCTGTGTCTACAGCTGATAAACAATCATCAAAGATTAATATTTTTGGATTTTTTATGATCGCTCTAGCTATAGAAACACGTTGCTTTTGTCCGCCAGACAACGTTACGCCTCTTTCGCCAAGAATAGTATCATAACCTTCTTTAAACCCAATAATATTCTCGTGAATAACAGCGTTTTTTGCAGCTTCAATAATTTCTTCTTTAGAAGCATCATCTTTACCAAACTTAATGTTATTTATTATTGTATCAGAAAACAAAAATGGATCTTGAGGAACAAAACCAATTTGATTTCTTAAATCTGTTAGGTTTGTTTCTTTTATTGGTGTATTGTCTACAGAAATAGTTCCTTCTGTTGGATCATATAATCTAGAAAGTAGATTAATGATTGATGATTTACCTGAGCCTGTTTTTCCTAAAACGGCAATGGTTTCTCCAGTATTTACTTTAAAACTAATATTGTTTAATGCAGTAATATTAGTGTCGTCATAGGTAAGACTTACATTTTTAAATTCGACAGAACCGGTAATTTCTGAATGCTCTTGATTGGTGTTTTTAATCTCTGGAACTTGCTTTAAAAACTCATTAATCCGTTGTTGAGAAGCTTCAGCTTGTTGCACCATAGAAGTAACCCAACCTACAATAGCAACCGGCCAAGTTAAAATGTTTACATATAAAATAAATTCAGCGATAACTCCAATCGGAATTTCACCAGCAATGTATTGTTTACCTCCAATGTAAATAACCAACAAGTTACTGGCTCCAATTAATAGCACCATTAAGGGAAAGAAAATAGCTTGTACTTTATATAAATCAATGTTTTTTTTCTTACTGTCATCGGCTAAAACATCAAAGTTTTTAATGATCGATTTTTCAATTCCGTAAGATTTTACCACATTAATTCCAGAGAAAAACTCTTGATTAAAGGTTGTTAATTTTGATAAATATTGCTGTACAACGGTGCTTTTTTCATTGATAACCTTACTTAGTATAAAAACAGATATAGATAAAACCGGAAAAGGAATTAATGTATATGCAGTAAGTGTTGGATCAATACTAAACATTTGATAAAAACCGACAATAAACAATACAATCATGTTCATACTATACATTATTGCAGGTCCAAAATACATTCTTACTTTAGAAACATCCTCACTAATTCGATTCATTAAATCTCCTGTTCTGTTTTTTTTGTAGAAATTTATAGACAATTGTTGGTATTGTTGGTAGATTTCATTCTTTAAGTCAAATTCAATTAATCTAGAGGTAACTATAATAGTTTGTCTCATTAAAAAGGTGAAAAAACCAGCAATTAATGTCACACCAATTATCATTAATATATTTATTAATAATAAGTGTTTTATGTCTTCAGTATCAGAAATGGTTCCTTTTCTGTACTCATCAACAATATTGAAAGAATCTCCAATTATTCTTGGAATCTTTAAAGAAAGTATCTTTGATAATACAGTAATAATTATTCCAATTAATAACCGGTATTTATATTTTAAAAAGTATTTGTTTAAATATTTTAAAGCCTTCATTTATGAATTTTATCGCTAGGATATTAGAATTTAAGTTTAATTAGTGTTGAATTGTTCTTAATAATATCATAATTAAACATTGTTTTTTTTGATATGATTTGCTAATATCATATTTTCGCGTCATAAATTTTGAGAAATATTTAATTTTAGGATAAATCAATTACATATGACAGCAAACATATTAGATGCAAAAGAATTAAAAAAAGATCCTGTTTTTGGACAACTTTCTTTTGATGGTCACGAACAAATCGTTTTTTGCAACGACGAAGATACAGGATTAAAAGCAATAATTGGTATTCATAATACGGTTTTAGGCCCAGCTTTAGGAGGAACTAGAATGTGGACATATCAAAGTGAATGGCATGCATTAAATGATGTTTTGCGTTTGTCTAGAGGAATGACTTATAAAGCAGCAATTACTGGATTAAACCTAGGTGGTGGAAAAGCAGTAATCATTGGTGATGCAAAAACGCAAAAGAATGATGCTTTGATGCGCAGATTTGGTGAGTTTGTTCATTCGTTAAGTGGGAATTACATTACTGCAGAAGATGTAGGGATGGAAACACGTGATATGGATGTTGTAAGAGAAGTTACACCTCACGTTACAGGTATTTCTGAAAGTAAAGGTGGAGCAGGAAACCCATCTCCAATTACAGCTTATGGTGTTTATATGGGAATGAAAGCTGCAGCAAAGTACCAATTTGGTACTGAAAACTTAGAAGGTAAAAAAATCTTAGTTCAGGGAGTTGGGCATGTTGGAGAAACATTAGTAAAACATATTACAGAAGAAGGAGCAAAAGTTATAATCAACGATATCAATGAAGCTCGTTTAGAAGAATTAAGTAAAAAGTATGGAGCAAATGTTGTTTTAGGAAACGATATTTATGGATTAGATGTTGACATTTATGCACCTTGTGCAATGGGAGCAACTATTAATGACGCAACTATTAATCAATTAAAAGCGAAAGTTATTGCTGGTGCAGCCAACAATCAATTAGCTGATGAGATTAAGCATGGAAGATTGTTAAAAGAAAAAGGAATTGCATATGCACCTGATTTTTTAATTAATGCTGGTGGAATTATCAATGTATATGCTGAGTTAGAAGGATATGGTAAAGATGAAATCGTTCGAAAAACAGAAAATATCTACAATACTACTTTAGATATTTTCAATCATTCTAAAAAAGAAGACATCACAACACATAGAGCAGCATTTAATATTGCACAAAACAGAATTGATACTCGTAAAAAAGAACAAAACAAGTAGAAAATTTCAATAAAAATCATATTTTTGCAGGGCGTTAGAATTTTTCTAACGCCCTTTTTTAAACAAGTTCTTTAGAATGATTAATAGAAGACATATTAGAGTCAAAGTAATGCAGTCAGTTTATGCAATGATAACGTCAAAAGCTGATGATTTAATTAGAGAAGAAAAATTCTTAAAACTTAGCATTCAAAAACTGTTAGACTTGTATGTTTTACAGCTGCAATTAATAGTTGAAGTGCAGAAGTTGGCAACTCAAAAGCTAGCAATATCTAAAAAGAAACATTTGGCAACTAAAGAAGAATTAAGCCCAAATACAAAGTTTATAGAAAACCAAGCGATACTAAATTTAGTTAATAGTACATCATTTGTTACTTTTAAAAACGATAACAACATCAATAATTGGACTTTAGATGATGAATACGTTAAAATTATTTGGAAGAAACTTGAGAAAAGCGATCTGTATAAGGCGTATTTGAATTCTGGAGATTCTTCATTTAAAGAAGATAAAAACTTTGTGCAAGATTTTTTCAAAGAAATTATTGCTCCTGATGATAAATTGGCTGACTATTACGAAGATCAAAATATTAGCTGGTTAGATGATATTCCGTTTGTAAATACTTGGATTGTTAGAACTTTAAGCAAATTGAAACAAAACAAAATTTTTGTTTTGGATAAATTATACAAAGATGAAGACGATGAAAAATTTGTATTAGAGCTATTTAGAAAAGTAATCTTACATCATACATCATATGAAGAAGATATCAGTGATAAAACTCCAAATTGGGAAACTGATAGAATTGCAGATATTGATATGATATTAATAAAAATGGCAATTGCAGAATTTTTAAAATTCCCATCAATTCCAGTTAGAGTTACTATTAACGAGTATATAGAAATATCTAAAGATTACTCAACAAACAAAAGTGGTTATTTTATTAATGGTGTGTTAGATAAGTTATCTAAAGAATACGAGAAAAATAAAACACTTAATAAAATTGGTAGAGGATTGTTATAATTACTATTTTTACTCAAAATATTTAAATCATGAAAAAAATAATCATTTTTAGTCTAGTGGCTTCATTAGGGATATTTACAGCTTGTAATGAAGGTAATGCTGCTGCAAAAGTAGATTTAACAAAATTAGAAGCAGCTAAACAAAGAGATATAGATATTAGTAAAGGAGCTCCAATAATTAAATTTGATAAATTAGTATATGATTTTGGAACTGTTACTGATGGAGATATCGTTGAAACTACGTTTATTTTAACTAACATTGGTAAGTCTGCTTTAGTAATTACAGATGCAAAAACAACTTGTGGTTGTACAGTACCAACTTGGCCAAAAGACAAACCAGTATTACCTGGAGAATCAACTGAAATTAAAGTTAAATTTAATACAGCTGGTAAAGGTGGAGGAAGACAATCTAAAGACGTGACTTTATTTACAAATACAGCCGTTGGTAGAGAAGTTTTAAAATTAAAAGGAATAGTAAATAGAAAAAGTTAGTATTAAATAATTAAAAATATGATGTTTTTACAAGCAAGCACAAGTGGAATAAGTAGTATGTTGCCTTTTTTAGCAATGATTGTTGTAATTTATTTTTTTATGATTAGACCACAAATGTCTAAACAAAAGAAAGAAAAAAAATTTCAAACAGATATTAAAAAAGGAATAAAAGTAATTACTAGTAGCGGAATTCACGGTAAAATTGTTGAGTTAAATGAAAGTGATAATACCGTTACAATTGAAACTGGTGCAGGTAAAATAAGATTCGAAAAATCTGCAATATCTATGGACTTAACAAATAGGTTAAACAATCCATCAACAAAATAATAGATTATTAAATCTAAATTTTAAAAGAGAGCTTTAAGCTCTCTTTTTTATTGAAAATAAAATACTTCGTTGCGTTTTAAATTTGCTTTATGTAGCTTGCAAATAATATAAAACTAGTTAATGCATAAAATAAAACACCAAAATAAAATACCAAAATCTTTTTTTGTTGCTATTGGAGTCGCGTTGTTTTTTTGGTTATTAACGAAGTTATCAAAAGAGTATCAAACGGTAATTACTTTACCTGTTGTCTATGTAAATCTTCCACAAGATAAATTGATACAAAGCGAGCCTTTAAAAAAGATTGATATACAGGTTAAAGCAACAGGTTTTAGATTGCTAGGGATTAGTATTGTAAAAAAAACTATAAAATTAGATGCAAGCAAGCTTCAAAGAAAAAGTAACTTAGGTTTTTTCTTTTTGATAGAACATCAGAAAATAGATATTCAAAATCAAGTGAGTAATAATTTTATGATTGGTCAAATAGTACAAGATACTATGTATTTAGATTTAGGTCAATTGGCAACTAAAAAAGTGCCAGTTAAAGGTGATTTCGATTTTAATTATCAATTAGGATTTCATTTAACGAAACCAATAAAAATTACTCCAGATTCTGTTTTGGTGTCTGGCCCACAAAAACAGTTAGATACTTTATCTCATTTACAACTCCAAAAACTAGCTATAAATGACATCTCAAAATCAATAAAACAAACATTAACGATTAATGAAGTGTCTGAAACCATTAAGTTTCAAGTTAAAAATGTTGAAATTTTTGGTGAAGTAGATCGGTTTACAGAAGGAAGTTTTGAAACAACTTTTGAAATAATAAATATGCCAGACAGTATTCGTGTCAATACATTTCCAAAAACGATTAAAATTGTGTATCAAGTCGGATTAACAAATTTTAATAAAGTAACTAGTACTTCATTTAAAGTTGTTTGTGATTTTAGGGTATCACAACTTAATAATCTTAATTATTTAATTCCTAAAGTGATTACAAAACCAGGGTTTGTGACTTCGGTAAAATTGATGCCAGCTAAAATTGAATATTTAATACAGAAATAATATGGTTGTAGGTTTAACAGGCGGAATCGGAAGTGGGAAATCTACTGTATTAAAAGAATTTCAAGAGATTGGAAATATAGCTGTATATAATGCAGATGAAGAAGCCAAAAAATTAATGGTATCGTCTTCTGTAATCCGTGCTAAAATCAGTAGCGAGTTTGGGAGTCAATCTTATACAAACAATGAGTTAAATCGCTCTTATATATCTTCTGTAGTATTTGCAGACAAAGATAAATTATCAAAATTAAATGCTATTGTCCATCCAGAGGTTTTTAAGCATTTTAAAAATTTTGTAGCTTCAAATCTAGATAAAGAGTATGTGCTTTATGAAAACGCAATTTTGTTTGAAAATGGAAGCGATGTTTTATGCGATGTAATTATTTGTGTTGTTGCCAGTAAACAGGTAAGAATTCAAAGAGTTGTTAAAAGAGATGGAGTTACAGAAACAGAAGTGATTCGTAGAATCCGCAATCAATGGAGCGATTCAAAAAAGAGATTACTATCTAACTATATCATACACAATCAGAATGTTAACAATCTACAAGGTCAAATTATTAGAATTCATAATAATTTAACAGAAAACAAAGCTCAAATTTAAATAAGTTCATTTTTTTTCTTAAAAAATTCTTAAAATCTTAGTAAATTTGTTAATATGCGTTAAAAACGTCAGTTAACAACATTTAAACGCATATTTTTGAATGATGGGTAAAAAAATGTTTGTCCTTATTGTAGTTTTAATGAGCTTTTCTTTAATCGGAATTGTGACTGTCCAAATATATTGGATTGGCAATGCTGTTGAGACAAAAAATAAGCAGTTTAAGAGTGATGTTAAAAAATCCTTGGCGCAAGTTTCTGCAGAAGTTAGTGAAAAAGAATACTTAGAGTTTTATAGAAAAATAAGCCCATATCTTGAGGTTACAGGTAAGCCGTCTGATAGTCAGATTCATAACTACATGTTGCAGCAAATTGATACTACAGGAAAACAATTATTTTCATATAGTTTCACTTTTGTAGAGCAAGGAATTGAAATTCCTACAGAAATTTTAGCAAATGATAGTTTAGATATTGTCGTGAAAAGAATCGCTAGTAAAGAAGATATTTCTACTTTTTCAAATATTACTTCAAACAGTGATTTTGCAAATAATAATAGCTCACAGACCTTTACAAAAATTCAGCGTAATCAAGTTCAAGAAGAAGCCTACATAAAAGAAGTATTTAATAATTTCAGAGCATCTTTTCCAATACCTATTCATCAGAGAGTTAGTAATAGAGAGTTAAATTTATTATTAAGTGAAGCATTTACCAAGCATGGAATTGATATTGATTTTAAATATGGAGTTTACAGTACGGATGGATATTTAACTAATTTAAAATCGGGATACTACACAATAAACAAAGCAAATAGTATTGGACGTCCATTGTTTATAAATAATGGAGAGAGTAAATTCACCTTATATGTTACTTTCCCAAACCAACAGGAACACATCATATCTGATATCTCAAATATATTATTTCTCTCTTTATTTTTTATTTTTATTATTATCGTTGCATTTTCTAGTTCTTTATATCAATTGATTAGACAAAAGAAAATATCAGAAATTAAAACGGATTTCATTAATAATATGACGCATGAGTTTAAGACGCCCATAGCAACAATCAATTTGGCTTTAGATGCCATTAAGAATCCGAAAATCATCAATGATAACGAAAAAGTAAAACGTTATGTTAAGATGATTCGTGAAGAAAACAAACGTATGCATGGCCAAGTAGAAAACGTTTTAAGAATTTCTAAATTGGAGAAAAATCAATTAGAGATTAGTAAGGTTGCACTTGATGTGCAAGATGTAGTTGAAGAAGCTATTTCTCATGTTAGATTGTTAGTTAATAATCAGAAAGGAACCATAACAACACATATTCAGGCAGTACGCTCAGAAATATTAGGAAATCAATTGCACTTAACAAATGTAATTATAAACATGTTAGAGAATGCGTTGAAGTATTCTGAAGGAGAGCCAAATATTGAAGTTTTTTCAGAAAGCACAGCAAAATTTTTTATTCTTAAAATTAAAGATGATGGAATTGGAATGGGGAAAAGCGCTCAGAAATATGTGTTTAATAAATTTTATAGAGAGCACAAAGGAAATGTACATAATGTTAAAGGACATGGATTAGGTTTGGCTTATGTAAAAGAAATTGTAGAGAACCATCAAGGAACGGTTTTTGTTGAAAGTGAAAAAGGAAAAGGAAGTACGTTTACGGTAAAATTGCCATTAATTTAAAAAATCATTATTTATGGGAAGTAAAAAAATATTATTAGTAGAAGATGATCCAAATTTTGGAACAGTATTAAAAGATTATTTAGCATTACATGATTATAATGTAACACTTGCAAAAGATGGTATTGAAGGCTTAATTGAATTTAAGAATAACGATTTTGATCTTTGTATTTTAGATGTAATGATGCCGCGTAAAGATGGTTTTTCTTTAGCAGCAGATATAAGATCTACAAATAAAGAAATTCCGATTGTCTTTTTAACAGCAAAGACAATGAAAGAAGATGTGTTAAGAGGATATCAAGTAGGAGCAGATGATTATTTAAATAAGCCTTTCGACTCTGAAGTATTGTTATTTAAAATTAAAGCGATTTTACAAAGAAAAGAGTCTGACACTAATAAAGAAACTGACGAGTTTGAATTTAATATTGGTAACTTCTTTTTCAACTCTAAATTAAGACATCTTTCATATGATAAAGGAGAAATTCAAAAACTATCTCCAAAAGAAAGTAAATTGTTGAAAATGTTAGCTGTGCATAAAAATGATTTAATGCCAAGAGAATTAGCATTAACTAAAATATGGAGAGATGATAACTACTTTACCTCACGAAGTATGGATGTTTATATTGCAAAATTGCGTAAATATCTAAAGAATGACGAGGATGTAGAGATTCTAAACATCCATGGAGAAGGATTTAGATTGGTTGAAAAATAGACAGAATACACTTCACATAATAAAAAAAGCTCAATTAATTTTAATTGAGCTTTTTTAGTAACTTTGATTTTGTATAAAATCAATTTAACAAATGGCAGAATTTATAAAGTTGTATAACGAAAACCCTAATGAAAAAGAAATAGAAAAGGTTGTGAAGGTGTTACGAAACGGTGGATTGATTATTTATCCAACAGATACAGTTTATGGTTTAGGCTGTGATTTTACAAATACAAAAGCCTTAGAAAAAATAGCTAAATTAAAAGGAGTGAAGTTAGAAAAGGCTAATTTTTCTTTTGTGTGTAATGATTTGAGTCATCTGTCAGACTATGTTAAGCAAATTGATACACCAACCTATAAAATTTTAAAAAGAGCATTACCAGGGCCTTATACTTTTATTTTACCTGGAAGTAATAACTTACCAAAGGTTTTTAAAAAGAAGAAAACAGTCGGAATTCGTGTGCCGGATAATAATATTGCTAGAACTTTGGTAGCCGCATTAGGTAACCCAATAATTTCTACTTCAATTCGCGATGATGATGATGTGATAGAATACACAACAGATCCTGAGTTGATTTATGAGAAATGGAAAGACATTGTTAGTTTGGTAATTGATGGCGGTTATGGAGATAATGAAGCTTCTACAGTAATAGACTTAACAGATGCTGAGCCTTTTGTAATAAGAGAAGGGAAAGGAAGCTTAGATATTTTGTAAAGAATTCTATTTTAAATCCTTAAATTTTTTCCTTTTTAAAAAGAAATGTTGCCAAACAATACTTGTATGGAGGTTGTAATCAGATTTTTTTTGCAACTTTCTACGCTTCTTTAAATATTTATTAAAGTTCGCATAAAAACCAAAGTGTGCTTTTATAATTGCCCAAGTATGAATTGGTCTTAATTCAATCATAAATTTAACTCCAGCAATTCCGTCTAAAATCAACCGAGAAAATACAACAAATAAAAACCATTGTTTAGGTACATTTTTAACGACATTAAGTAAGCTATTTCTAAAATTTAAGAATGTTTTATGCGGATTTGTTTCTTGCAAAGTTGCTCCGCCAACATGATATACAGTAGAATCACCAACGTATTTTATAGTATATCCTTCATTTTGAGCTCTCCAACACAAATCAATTTCTTCTTGATGGGCAAAATAATCTTCATCAAAACCACCTAATTGATGATATACTTTTGACCGAATAAATAAACAAGCACCAGAAGCCCAGAAAATTTCTGAAACATCATCAAACTGTCCGTTGTCTGTTTCTAAATGATTAAAAATTCTTCCTCTACAATATGGATATCCAAACAAATCAACAAAACCACCACCAGCTCCAGCATATTCAAATTTTGTTTTGTCTTTGAAGTCTAATAATTTTGGCTGAATTATAGCTGTGTTTTCTTCATTGTTAAAAATTGTAATAACTGGAGTAAGCCAATTTTCTGTTACTTCAATATCAGAATTTAATAAGCAATAAAGATCAGCATCAATTTGCTGTAATGCATCATTATATCCTTTTGCATAACCGCCATTGGTTGCATTTTTAATAATTTGTATAGAAGGATAATATTCTTTGATAAATTGAATAGAAGTATCTGTAGAAGCATTGTCTGCTACGTAGATTGTAGCTTTTTCAGAACTGTAATTTACTACAGATGGTAAAAATTGTTCAAGCAATTTTTGTCCATTCCAATTTAATATGACGATAGCAGTTTTCAAGGTTGTAAACTTACGTTTTAAAAGTGAATCTGATAGGTAACAATTTGTTAATTGTAAGTAGGTATATCTTTTAAGAAAATATAGGTTTCTTTTTTAAAATCCATTTTGCAAAAAAAATGCTCTAATCCGTTTGTAACAATTAAATAATTAGCTCTTAATTTTAAATTATATCTAGCAATCTGATCAAAAGTATCTTGTGATATTTTTATATGTGGCGCTTTACATTCAACAATAATATCTGGATTTCCTTCTTTGTTAAAAATAACAATGTCGGTTCTTTTCTTACGGTTATTTATGATTAACTGCTTTTCTAATGCTATTAAAGAAACAGGATATTTTTTTTCATCAATTAAAAAACACACAAAATGTTGACGGACCCATTCTTCTGGAGTTAAGACAAAATATTTTTTTCTCAAATTATCGAAAATAAGCGTATGTTTTTCGCTATTTTTGAGTTTGAAAGGATATGTAGGAAGATTGAGTTTTTGCATCAATCAAAAGTAAGAAAATGAGCGAAATAAATACCATAGTTAATAATATTAAAGAAGGAAATGTAAAGCCTATTTACTTTTTAATGGGTGAAGAGCCTTATTATATTGATCAAATATCTAGCTTTATAGAGAAAACCGTTTTAGATGAAGCAGAAAAAGGTTTTAATCAAGTAGTAATGTATGGTAGAGATGTTTCTATAGAAGAGATCGTTTCTTCGGCAAAACGCTATCCAATGATGGCAGAAAAGCAGGTTATTATTGTAAAAGAAGCACAAGATTTAAGTAGAACGATTGAGAAATTGATTTCTTATGCAGAAAATCCGCAGCCAACAACCATTTTAGTGTTAAACTACAAGTACAAAAAACTTGATAAGCGTAAAAAGTTATACAAAGCGATAGAAAAATCTGGTGTACTTTTTGAAAGTAAAAAATTATATGACAATCAAGTTTCTGATTGGATTCGAAGAGTTCTTGGTGGAAAAAACTATAAAATGGAACCTAAGGCGGCACAAATGTTAGTGGAGTTTTTAGGAACAGATTTGAGTAAAATTAATAATGAATTAGAAAAATTGATTACTATTTTACCTGTTGAATCAATTATTACACCAGAAGATATTGAAGAGAATATTGGGATTTCGAAAGACTTTAATAATTTTGAATTACGTAAAGCAGTAGGAGAGAAGCAGATTGTAAAAGCAAACAGAATTATCAGTTATTTTGCAGAAAACCCAAAGAACAATCCAATTGTAATGACTATTTCATTATTAAATAGCTTCTTTACTCAATTATTACAATACCATGGGCTGCAAACAAAAGATAAATTTAGTGTTGCAAAATCACTTGGAGTAAGTCCGTATTTTGTTGGTGATTATGTAAATGCTTCAAGAAATTACCCAATGCGAAAAGTATCACAAATAATAGGCTTATTAAGAGAAGCTGATGTGAAAAGCAAAGGTGTTGGTGCCAACGGAATGCCACAAGCTGATATTTTAAAAGAGTTACTTTTTAAGATTATGCATTAACTATTTTTTAAGAGTAAAAACAAAAAAGCCGAGCAATTTGCTCGGCTTTTTTGTTTTTATAAATTCAATATTATCTACTTGGTGGAGTTACAGGTTTGTCAACAACCAATCTTTTATCTCTATTTGCAATTTCCCAAGCAGTATGGAAAACTAAACGAGATCTGTTCTCTAATAGGTCGTAATTGATTTTATCTGGAGTATCTGTAGGTTGATGATAATCTTCATGCGTACCGTTAAAGTAAAAGATAATTGGCACATTGTATTTTGCAAAGTTATAATGGTCAGACCTGTAGTAAAAACGATTTGGATCTTTCGGATCATTGTATTTATAATCTAAAGATATGTTGGTGTATTTAGAATTCATAGCTTCAGATAAATTGTGTAATTCTGTGCTTAATTTATCAGCTCCAATTAAATAAATAAAATTTCTGTTGTCTTTATGTCTATCATCAATTCGACCAACCATGTCAATATTTAAATCAACTACAGTATTGGCTATTGGGAAAATTGGGTTTTCAACATAATACTTAGATCCTAACAGCCCTTTTTCTTCACCAGTTACGTGTAAGAATAAAACAGAACGTTTTGGCCCATTACCGTCTTTAGCTGCCTTTTGAAATGCTTCAGCAATTTCTAAAATAGCTACAGTTCCAGAGCCATCATCATCAGCTCCGTTGTAAATTTTACCATTTTTAATTCCTTCATGATCTAAATGTGCAGAAATAACAACTATTTCATCTGGTTTTTCAGAACCTTTGATAAAAGCAACAACATTTTCAGATGCTTTTAATGTGCCTCTTCGATTTCTTTTATTTAAGAATTTAGCAGGAACTTCTTGGAAATAATCATCACCACCTAAAGGGGAAGCAATTCCTTGTTCTACATAAAAATTCTTTAAATAAGCTACGGCCTTTTTCTGTCCTGGTTCTCCTGTATTTCTACCTTCAAACTCATCAGAAGCATAAATAAACAAATGTTTTGCTAAGTCTTTTTCTGTAATTGTTGCTGCATATTTAGCTGCATAATCTACATTCACATCTGCTTCTGTAGCTTTTTTACTTGAACTACATGATGCTATTAGAGCAACGATGCTAGCTGAAAGAATTAATTTTTTCATTGAATAATAATATTTAGGTATTGGTTAGTTAGTTTTAATAAACTGTAGCTTCAAATATAGAAAAACTAATTGTCTTTGCTAATTGTAAATTGTCGTAATGTTTTGTTAAACTTTAAGATTTCTTTAGGAAATAGAGTTTCTAATTCATCTGCTTCAATCAGGTCTTCTGTTGTGCCAAACACCACTTCTTTTTCATTCATTATTATCAGATCATCAACAATTTCTAAAGCTAAATTTATTTGATGTGTAGAAATAAGCACTGTTTTATGAGTTTTGACTACCAATTTTTGTAATAATTGGAAGATCTTATAGGTATGATGCATGTCTAAATGAGCTGTTGGCTCATCTAATATAATTACTTCTGTATCTTGTGCTAAAGCTCTAGCAATTAAAACACGTTGTAATTGCCCATCACTGAGTTCGTAAAAACGTTTTTCTTGTAAGTGGCCAATTTCTGTTTGTTCTATTGCCCAATTAATTTTTTTTAAATCAGTCTCAGATAGTTTGTCAACCCAATTGGTGTATGGTTGTCTACCTAAAGCTACTAACTCAAAAACGGTTAATTGACTTTCTGGAAGTCGTTCTGTTAATACCAAACTTAATTCTGAAGCTAATTCTTTACTGGTAAAATCATTTAGGTTTTTGTTTTTTAAAATAACAGCTCCAGATAGTGGATTTTGAACTTTAGATAGCGTTCTCAATAAAGTAGATTTCCCAATTCCGTTTTTACCCAGCAGTGCAATGAATTTCCCTTTTTCTAATGATAAATTCAATTCTTTAGCAATGAATAATGTTGCTTTTTTTTGCTGATATCCTATAGATAAATTTTCAGTTTTAAGGACGATATGTTTTTGAACAGTTTTCAATTAAACGTACATTTTCTTTTTTCTGATTAATAACCAAATTACAATTGGTGCACCAAACAAAGATGTAATTGCATTTATAGGCAATGTATATTCACTTGTTGGTAATTGCGCAATCATGTCGCAAACCAATAAAACAATTGCTCCAGTAATTGCGGTAGCCGGAATTAAAATTTTATGATTTGATGTCGTAAAAATTAGTTTTGCTAGATGAGGCACCGCTAATCCAATAAAAGCAATTGGTCCAGAAAAGGCTGTAATTACACCAGTTAGTAAACTAGTTACCACTAAAATTATAATTCTGCTTTGTTTTACATTTATCCCTAAGCTTTTGGCATAGTTTTCTCCTAATAAAAAGCTGTTCAATGGTTTTATTATTACGATGGTTCCAATAATCCCAATACTATAAATAGCTAAGAAAATATAAATTTCATTCCAGCTTAAATTACCTAAACTACCAAAACTCCAAAAAACGTATTGTTGAATTTGTTCTGCCTCACTAAAATAGGACAGCACACTAATTATAGCGCCAGTAAAGCTTCCAAACATCAACCCAATAATTAAAATTGACATGGTGTTTTTTACTTTGTTTGCGGCTAAAATAACTGCAGATAGCACTAAAAACGAACCTAAACTCGCAGCAATAGCAATAGACCAGCTAGAAAAAGAAAGCGTAAGAAAAGCACCACCAAATACAGATGAGCCTAAAATAAGTAGTGCAACACCTAAACTTGCACCAGATGAAATTCCTAAAACAAAAGGCCCTGCAAGCGGATTTCTAAACAACGTTTGCATTAATAATCCACTAATAGATAATCCAGAACCAACCAATACTGCAGTAATAGCTTTCGGGATTCTAAAATTTAAAATGATAGTTTGCCAACTATCTTTAATTGTTTCATCACCAAAAATAATAGCAACAATATCTTTAAGCGGAATAGAAACGGAACCTAAACTTATATTTGTAAACCAGAGTACTATTACTATTATTAATAACAGTATAAATTGTTTTGTGTATTTTTTTTGAGTGTTCAACTATTTATTATTAGTTAAAAATTCAACTAATTTTCGTACAGCGATTCCTCTATGAGAAATGTTATTTTTTTCTTCTGAAGACATTTCTGCAAAAGAGGTGTCAAACCCTTCTGGTTTAAATATTGGATCATACCCAAAACCTTTTTCACCTTGTTTTGTATTAAGAATTTCACCTTTACATATTCCTTCAAACAAAAATTGTTCGTTGTTAAGATTTAATACAACGGCTGTTCTAAATTGTGCTTTTCTATTTGATTTGTTTTCTAGTTCAGTTAATAATTTCTGCATATTGTTTTCAGGATTATTTTCTTTCCCAGCATAACGAGCAGAATATACTCCAGGAGCACCATGTAAACTTTCAACTTCTAAACCAGTATCATCAGCAAAACAATTATAACCAAATTTCTTAGTGATGTAATCTGCTTTTAATTTTGCATTTCCTTCTAAAGTTATTTCTGTTTCTTCAATGTCATCAAAACAATTAATATCTTTCAATGTCAATAATTGAATAGATTCAGGCAACATTTTCTGAACTTCAGAAAGCTTATTTAAATTATTTGTAGCAAAAACAATTTTCATTAATTACAATTTGGTTTAGCACAAATGTAGTCAAACAAATAACCAACAAAAAAGAAAACACTTATATTAGCATGCATTTTTAAATATTCAAAAATGACCGCTAAAAATATAAATTTTTTATTGCTTTTAATGTTGTTGACTGTTTGTTCCTCCTCTTGTTCTATGGAGGATAAAATAATTGATAGTGGAAAAACATTTGAGAGAGGTTACTTTGCTGATGATTGGAAGTATGTGTTTAATATGAATGAGCCAGATCAAAATGCTTTTAGGTTGTGGCTACCAGAAGATATTATACCAAGAGCCGTTATTGTGCTTGCTCCTGGTAATGCTAGTGATGGCACAAACCTCGTAAACCATATTGATTGGCAAGAATTTGCAAGAAATGAAAAGGTAGCACTTTTGGGGGCATTTGTAAGGTCTGATACAGAAATAGCAGCGACAAACTTACTTATTGCTTTAAATGAGATAAGTAAAGAAAGAAATATCGAATATATATCAGACTTGCCATTATTATTAAGAGGGCACTCACATGGAGGTAGATTTAGTTATGAATTTGCTAATTTTCACCCTAAAAAAGTAGTTGCTTTCGCAAACATTAAGGGGCCTTTAGAAAACACTTCTACAGATTTGCCACCAGGCTTATTTATTGTTGGAGAAAAAGATTTAGTTGCAAGAAATGAAACCATTAAAAATGCCTTTTTATCCCAAAGAGAAAAAAAGAATGTTATATGTTACGCAGAAGAACTTGGCGGTGGACATGGTGTTGGAGATGCAGATGATTTAGTTCGTGTTTTCTTTAGCTCAGTATTAAAAAAGAGATTAATTAATGGAGAATTAATTGATTTGAATGAAGAAGAAGAAATTTTGGCAAACATTGATAATTTTGAAGCATATTCTTATGCTAATTACCCCTATAACAAAGAAGAGGCTGCTTGTTTAATTGATGATGATTTTAAAATTGCATGGTTGCAGTATGTAAAATAAAAAACACAATATCTTCCTAAAACAAAGGGAAGTCGTGTAAATGTCGGGTCAAAATCAATAAAAATAGTTATGAAAAATAAAAATCTAAACTAACATTGTATGGTAAATAAAAATATACATACGATGAAACAACCAGCATTAGGAAAACGAATTTCTGAATTACGAAAAGAAAAAGGATTAACTCAAGAAGAGTTAGTGGAACAATGTAATATCAATGTTAGAACAATTCAACGAATAGAAGCAGGCGAAGTAAACCCAAGAAGTTATACGGTTAAAATTATTTTAAGTGTTTTAGGAGTTGATTATTTTGAAAGTGACAACGCAGAGGAGTCTGTTTTTAACACTTCAGAAAAGAGAACATTAAATTTGGCTTGGATTTTTGGAGTTGTTTATTTTGTAATAGGTTTTATAGAGGCAGCCGCTGATTTTTATCAATTTACTGATGATGACTCGTTATTAAATACTTCAACTTATATTATAATTAAATTGATTTCCGCAATCTCATTTGTGTTCTTTTTCGCAGGATTTTATACTGTTGCAAGAGCTTACAATAATCAATTACTTAAAATTGTAATAGTACTTTTAATGTCTTTATTTGTTATTCGTAATTGTATTGATGTTTTTAGTATGCACTTGATCGATGAAACGATTGCCGTTCGAATTATTATAGAATGTATCGCTTTTGGAGGACTACAGTTAATTTTTGGAATCGGAATTCTACAATTAAAAAACAAGCTTGGTCAACTTGCACAAGTAAACGGAATATTAGAAATTGTTGTTGGAGCTTCTTTGGCAACAGTAATATTCGCTGCTTTAGGCGTGTTCTTGTTGATTCCAACAATAATTATTGAAATAATTTTATTGTACAGGTTAGCGAAGAAGTAAAATTTTATTCGTGATGATATGGTTCATTTTTAAGAATCGTATAACCTCTATATATCTGTTCAACAATAAATAAACGAATCATTTGGTGGGAAAATGTCATTTTTGATAATGATATTTTTCCACTTGCTTTTTTATACACAGCATCAGAAAATCCGTAAGGCCCGCCAATTACCAGAACTAATTGTTTAATTCCAGAATTCATTTTCTTTTGTAAATACTGAGAAAACTCAATAGAAGTGAAGTGTTTCCCTTTATCATCCAGCAAAATCAATTGATCTGTGTTTTGTAGCTTCTTTAAAATCAATTCGCCTTCTTTTTCTTTTTGTTGCGATTCACTTAAGTTCTTCACATTTTTAATATCTGGAATTACATCCAATTCGAATTTGATATAATGTTGCAAACGTTTTTGATACACATCAATTAATTGATGTAAGTTTTTATCATCTGTTTTTCCAATGGCCAGCAATTTGATTTTCATAATTTAAATGTTGTCACTTCGAGTGATTTTCTATCGAACGAAGTCGAGATATTAGAGAAAATTGTATCGAGAAGTCTCATGTTAGATTGTTCTCGATACAAATTTATTCGTTTTAACTCATAAATTCACTCGAACTGACATAAATTTGTAAATCATTACTATTTTTACATCACAATACATTTTTATGATATCACAAGAACAATTTGAGAAGGAATTAGAACTTATTATTGCAAATGCAATAAGAGAAGATGTTGGAGAAGGAGATCATACTTCGCTGTCTTGTATTCCTTCGGATGCTAAAGGAAAAGCAAAGTTGTTGGTAAAAGATGATGGAATTATAGCTGGTGTAGAATTTGCAATACAAGTTTTTAAAACTGTTGACGCAGGGTTGAAAGTTGAAACTTTAATTAATGACGGTTCAAAAGTGAAATTTGGAGATATCGTTTTATATGTTTCTGGGAGCTCTCAATCTATTTTAAAAGCAGAGCGGTTGGTGTTAAATGCCATGCAACGAATGTCTGCAATTGCTACAAAAACACGGTTTTTTGCTGATTTATTAGAAGGTACAAAAACAAAAGTTTTAGATACACGTAAAACAACTCCAGGAATTAGAGCGATTGAAAAATGGGCTGTAAAAATTGGAGGAGGTGAAAACCATCGTTTCGCATTGTATGATATGATTATGATTAAAGACAATCATATTGATTTTGCTGGTGGAGTTTCGCAAGCAATTGAGCAAACAAAAACATACTTAGCTAAAAATAAACTAGCTATTAAAATTATTGTAGAGGCTAGAAGTCTAGAAGAAATTCAAAAAATTTTAGATTGTGGCGGTGTGTATAGAATTTTAATCGACAACTTTAATTATGAAGATACTCGTAAAGCAGTGGCATTAATCGATGATGCATGTTTAACAGAATCTTCTGGTGGAATCACAGAAGAAACGATTCGTAAATATGCAGAATGTGGAGTTGATTATATTTCTTCTGGCGCTTTAACACACTCGGTTTATAATATGGATTTAAGTTTAAAGGCAGTTGATTAATGACAGACAATTACTTTGATAGTGAAACCTATTCAAAAATTGATTTCACTAAAAAACAGATAAAAAAAGGAGAGTATGACAATTGTACTTTTGACAATTGTAACTTCGAAAATGTACATGCGTCTAACATTCAGTTTGTAGAATGTGAGTTTATCAATTGCAATTTTAGTAATGCGATTGTTAAGAATTCTGCTTTTAAAGATGTGCAGTTTGTAAATTGTAAATTAATTGGCGTAAAATTTAATGAATGCGATGTTTTTCTGTTGCAACTAAGTTTTAATAATTGCCAGTTGAATTACGCCTCTTTTTATCAATTAAAGATCCCTAAAACACAATTTATCAATTGTAATTTAGAGGAGGCTGATTTTACAGAGGCACAATTGCAAGAAGTAATCTTTGATGGTAGTAGTTTAAAAAGTACTATTTTTGAAGCAACCAATTTAGAAAAATCAGATTTTACATCTGCAAATCATTTTTCAATAGATCCAGATGCAAATAGATTAAAAGGAGCAAAATTTTCTAAAGAGAACTTAATTGGATTATTACATAAATATAAAATTATTATAGAATGAAATTAAGTAAAATTGTTGTGTTAGTGTCTGTACTTTTCTTTTTGTCTTGCAAGGAGAAACCTTTGAATATCGACTCTCCAAGTGTTTTTGGAATGAGTATCTTTTCCGGAAAGCACCAGAATTATGAATTAGAAATTAAGAAAACTGATTCGTTAGATAATTACAATTACCATCATCAAAAAAATGTTTTGGGTAATTTATTTATCAAATACTATGAAAAAGAGGACTATATAGATTCTAAATTCGGAAAATTTACAATGGTAAATAAGTCTAAAACGTACAGAGGTTTTTTGTTTAAATATTATAGCACGAAAAAGAAAGGACCAAAAGGTTCTGTCATAGTGTTTAATAAAGAATATGGAATAATAGCTACATCAGCATATGGAGCGGATTTTTTGTTTTTAAAAGATTCAGTTTCAATAGAGAAGAATAAGGAGATTTTTACTGAAATAATTTCTGGTATTAAATAAATTTAATGATAAAACCAATCGAAGACAATCTTGAAAAAATACCTGTACTAAATGTATTGGTGCGTTTTGGAAAGAAAATAAAAGTCCCAGGATTGCAAGGGATGTCTTTGTATGATGTGCTAGAAATGTACATTATTGGTATTGTAAAAGGTGCGTTAACAACAAGAGCTGGCGGAATTGCTTATAGTTTTTTTATGGCAATATTTCCATTTTTATTGTTCTTGCTTACACTGATAGCTTACATTCCTATTGATGGTTTTCAAGTTGAACTGATTTCTTTAATCGTTGATGCTTTACCCCCAAAAACACTTGTTCTTGTTCAGCCCATTATTGATGATATCATTAAAAATCAAAACAACGGATTATTATCCTTTGGTTTTATCGCTTCTATTTTTTTAATGACCAATGGAGTGAATGCTATTTTTGGCGGATTTGAATATTCCTATCATGTAAAAGAAGTAAGAAGTGTAGTTAGAGCCTACATTATTTCATTAGGTACTTCGTTAATTATGACCTTGTTTTTAGTAATTACAGTTGCATTAACCATTTTGTATGGAGTTGGTTTAAATATATTGAAAGATAAAGAGTGGTTAGATGAGGGTGATTTATTTTGGTTGCAATTCGGAACAGGACTGTTGTTTGTCTTTATGATTTTCACCATAGTTTCTATGTTATATCATTACGGAACAAAACAAGGAAAGCAATCCTCTTTCTTTTCTGCAGGAGCTATTTTTACAACCATACTTTCTATTTTTACCTTTTATCTGTTTGGTATTTATGTAGTAGAATTTTCTAAATACAACGAATTGTATGGTTCCATTGGAACCTTATTAATCTTGATGTTGTTTGTTTGGTTAAACGCAATTATCTTGTTGTTAGGCTTTGAATTAAATGCAACAATTAACCGTTTAAAGCGAAAAAATAAAGCCGCTATTCACAACTAAACTTATTTTTATTTTTCGGATATTTGCGCTCGCAGAGCGCTTAGGTGTTTTTGCAATATTGAAAACTAAAAATTAAACACTCATAATTCATTATGAAACCAAGTATTCCTAAAGGAACCAGAGACTTTTCTCCTACAGAAGTAGCGAAACGTAATTATATTTTTAATACGATACGCGCTGCGTTTGAAGTATTTGGATTTCAACCAATAGAAACACCAAGTTTTGAAAACTCTTCTACACTAATGGGAAAATATGGTGAAGAAGGTGATCGTTTGATTTTTAAAATTCTGAATTCTGGTGATTATTTAAATAAAGTTGATGAAGCCTTATTAACGTCAAAAGAGAGTAATAAAGTTACTCCTAAGATTTCTGAAAAAGCTTTGCGTTATGATTTAACAGTGCCTTTTGCACGGTATGTTGTACAACACCAAAACGACATTACGTTTCCGTTTAAACGCTATCAGATACAGCCTGTTTGGAGAGCTGATAGACCACAAAAAGGAAGATTCAGAGAGTTTTATCAATGTGATGCAGATGTTGTAGGAAGTAAATCGTTATTACAAGAAGTAGAATTTGTACAATTATACGATACTGTTTTTAGTAAGTTGAAGCTGGTTGGTACGACTATCAAAATCAACAATCGTAAGATCCTTTCTGGAATTGCAGAAGTGATTGGCGCAAAAGATAAATTAATTGACTTTACAGTTGCTTTAGATAAGTTAGATAAAATTGGTAAAGACGGTGTGGTAACAGAAATGTTATCCAAAGGAATTACTGAAGAAGCGATTGAAAAAGTAAGTCCGTTATTTGATTTTGACGGTTCAAATACAGAGAAGTTGAATTCTTTAGCAAACATGCTACAAAATTCTGAAGAAGGTTTACAAGGAGTTGATGATTTACGTTTTGTCTGTGACTCTATCGAAACATTAGGTTTAGAGTCGGCTTCATTAGAGGTTGATGTAACCTTAGCAAGAGGATTGAATTACTATACAGGAGCAATTTACGAAGTAGCTGCTCCAGAGGGTGTAAAAATGGGTTCTATTGGTGGTGGAGGAAGATATGATGACTTAACAGGAGTTTTTGGATTGAAAGATGTAAGTGGGGTAGGAATCTCTTTTGGATTGGATCGGATTTATTTGGTGCTAGAAGAATTAGGTTTGTTTGAATCTGTAGCATTGCCAAAACCAAAAGTGTTGTTTTTAAATTTCGATTCAAACAATGATATTGAGAAATTAAAAGCAATTAAAGAATTGAGAAATAATAATGTAAAGTGCGAAATCTATCCAGATGTAGCATCGAGTAATAAAAAAGAAAAGAAACAATGGAAGTATGTCTCTGAAAGAGGTATAGAATTTGTGGTTTCTAAAATTGAAGACAACCAGTTTGTCTTAAAAAAGATGTCCAACGGAGAACAAACAAATTGTTCTTTGGCGGAATTGATAAACACAGTGCAATAGTTTACAGTAAAAAACTGTAAATTTGTGCTCTAATACAAAGAATGAAATGTTTGAAGTGAACAGCAAAATGAATGACGAGAGAGTTGAAGAA
>CAJXVT010000002.1 GCA_913062575.1 uncultured Flavobacteriaceae bacterium
ACATTACATTTAGGATTAGAAGGTGATTATAATAATATACATCCACATGGTAGATGTAATATAGATAATTGGATTGCTGGTGCATATTATAATAGTGAAGAAAATGTTAGTGTTTATGTTGGTAAAATAATACCAAATGTAGATTATAATTGGGATTTAGAAATAGATAAGAATTTAAACTCTTTTGATTTTAATAAATTCTCCAAATGTTTTCATCTTGACAATATCTATTAGACAGTTTTGTCAAATATACAAATATTTTTCAGATTTTCAATTGTCGCATGTGACTTGTGGTTTGCATTTTTTACTGATCTTATCTAATTGATATCCCTTCTGCAAAATACACTTTGCCCCTCCAGGGTATTGAAACTTCACCTCTCTACAGCATTCGTTTTCACTAGTGTTCAATATTTAATTTCATCACCTTTTACAAGCTAAATAATAACTTTATTATTAATGGCTTTCCTGGCTTCAAAAAGCCTTAGACATAAAACTAAAATTATGTCAAAATTAAGTAAGAAAACATTTTTAGAAAATTACAGCTCGTTTCCGAATTTCCATAAAGAATTACTACATCAAGGTGGTGTAGAATGGTCTTTAATTAAAAAACATCCTCAAGATTATTATGCAGCAAATAGCGGATCAATTCCTGGTATGATTTATTTTTCAGAAACGGTAGCTTTTGCAAAAAAGCATCACTTGAGCATATTGCAAATTCTTGATGAATTTGAATGTGATTGTGGTAAGCTAGAAAACAAACCTAGTCCGACAGATGAAACACAATATTTTAATTGGCTCTCTTGGTTTGCTTGGGAATCGATGATGAGTGAAGTTATCTCTTTTGTAGAAACTAAAAAAACTGAATAAACTAAGTACCCAATATATAAGAAATTATATATTGGGTACTTTAACCCTCTTTACTTCTAGTATAAACTAAGCAATATCTTCAGCCCATATTTTTGCTAATTGAACTCCATAATCAATAGGTTTTTTACCTATATAATTTAAAAACATCTTTTCAGTTCCATGAGCAGTAATATTCATGAGCAAAGGTGTTGGGTATTTTTTTTGAGCGTAAAAGTTTGTTGCGAAAGACCTTCTACAAATATGAGAAGCAACTAATTTATACTTTGGATATTCACCTACCTCTAACCTCTTACTTTTCTCCCCCCTTAGACTTCCTTCAGTTAAATAAGTTATCCCTGCACCTTTACAAACTATTTTAAGTCGCTTATTAAATAATGCTGAGTTACTATCTTTATTTTTACTAAAAATAGAAGGAAACTTACCACCTAAAGAATCTAAAATAGATTTCACTTCTTTATGTATCGGTATTTGTACAATTTTTTTAGTTTTTTGCTGAGTTAATACTATAAATTCAAATCCATAATGCTCTTCTATCATTGACATATTCATTCTCATTAAATCTGATACTCTTTGCCCTGTAAAACACCCAATTATTAACCAATTTTTAGCTGCCTCTAATAATTCATCTTTAAATATTGTTTTTTTTATTTGTTCTATCTCTTTAAAAGTCAACGTAACCTTATATGACTCTGAAGTAAACCCCTTGAAATGCATTAATTGAGAACTAACCTCTATATTATTTTTTTGAGCATCAGTACAAATTGTTTTCACTTCTTTTAAATACCTTCCTATTGTTCCTTCTGACAGCCTTTCTTCTTGATCTAAAAAATCTATAAACAACTCCCTAAAGCTCAAATCAACATCTTTAACCTTCAGTCTTGTTTTAGTTTTTGCCTGAAACTTTATTAATTTATTAAGAATTGTAGTTCTCTTTTTTATTGTAGCCACAGACACTCCTTTTTTACCATCTTTACTAGTATTATATTTAAGGCTATCAATATATTTTTCAGTATAATCAATCAAATAATTAAATTCCCTACCATCAGACTTGCCTAGACATTTAGCAATTGAGTCTTTAAGCCAAACAGAACTAATATCAACCCCATCTGTATTACTACTATTAAGCTCCTTTTCTATAAAAACTTCAAGATTCTTAAGGTCTACTTTTAAATTCTTGTTAAACGGATTGTTCGTTTTAGGGAAACCTGTTGATGAACTCCAATCTTTATAATCTATTGAATATCCTGTTTTCCTTTTATAAGAAATAGTCTTACTTAAAGATAGTCTTAAGTAAATTTGAGAATTAGTGGTTTTACCTTGTAAAATAAACTTAATCTTTGCCATCTTCTTTTTTTTACAAAGATAAACATTTAGTCAGCATTTAGTCAGCCAATCATGTACAACATTAAGCACTATTACACATTGGAAAGTAAAAAACCACTAAACACAAGAGTTTTAAAGGGGTTTTATAAAATTAAAAAATACGACTTGTACAATGATGTATAGCATTGTAGTCCCGGCGTCTCCACAAAAAACAAAAAACCTGTAAAATTTAATTTTACAGGTTTTTTACTTCTATAAATAATGTAATTTAAGGGTGTCTTTTACGACCAATTATTGAACTTAAAAACCTACTTAAATGACTTGGAAAGATGTAATTCATTTTGCTACAAACCAAAATCCAACACCAGACAGAACAGTTCTAAAAACTGATGCTGAATGGAAAACACAATTAACAGAAGAACAATATCAAATTACCCGTTTAAAAGGAACAGAACGCGCTTTTACGGGAGAACATTGTTCTACCTATAAAACTGGGAAATACAATTGTATTTGTTGTGATACGCCTTTGTTTGACTCGAGTATTAAATTTAACTCCAATAGTGGTTGGCCTAGTTTTACAGATCCTATTAAAGAAAACGCCATTAAATATTTCAAAGACGCAACCCATGGAATGATTCGCGTTGAGGTTTTATGTAATGCCTGCGATGCACATTTAGGGCATGTTTTTCCTGATGGTCCAGAACCAAGCGGATTACGTTTTTGCGTGAACTCTGCTTCAATAGTATTAGAAACAAATGACAAATAAAAATTTAGAAACTGCCGTTGTTGGTAGTGGATGTTTTTGGTGTACAGAAGCTGTATTTCAAGAAATAAAAGGTGTACAAAAAGTTGTTTCTGGATATTCTGGCGGCACTGTTCCTGGAGAACCAACCTATAGAGAAATTTGTTCTGGATTAACTGGACATGCAGAAGTTATCAAAATTACTTTTGATGCAAGTATCATTTCATTTGCTGAAATTATTGTCATTTTTATGACTACTCATGATCCAACAACATTAAACAGACAAGGGGCAGATAGAGGCACTCAATACAGATCTGTAATTTTTTATCAGAATGAAACTCAACAAGAGATTTCGAAAGAAGTTATTACACAACTATCTGGAGTTTTTGATGACAACATTGTAACCGAAATTAGTCCACTGACAATATTTTATGAAGCTGGAAATGAGCATCAGAATTTTTACAAGGATAATCCAGAACAAGGATATTGTAATTATGTAATTACTCCCAAATTGAGTAAATTGAGGCAACTACACGCCGATAAGCTTAAATAAATGTTAAAAGAGGATGCTTAATGTAAGATTTTCGAAAAACAAACGTCTATATAAATGATAAGAGTTTCTTATCATTCTTTTTCATAGCAATTTTCCCGTTTCATTTATTTGGAACGGGTTTTTTATGCTTTTATTTATTTGAATCATTAAATAAATTTTTTGGTTCACCTAACCATAAGGACTAATCGTCTACGAGAATCACATTTTCGTCTAATTATAATTATAATTTACCAATACCTCAATACCTTTAACATAGTAGTATTGGTATATACCAATATTATTCTTTTTCATAGCAATTTTCCCGCTCCATTTATTTGGAGCGGGTTTTTTTATATCTATGCGGATTTTCTCTAATTCCTTTTCTAAAAAGCTTACGTAGACCACTTCTTAGTTTAGTATCAATTTGCAACAATACATTTTTAAATTTTTGGTCTTTCTCTGCTCTAAACGAAGTAACATGAAAATTATCTGACTTCAATAATGGGTCTCTAGAAAAATAATAATTAGAAACGCAACATCTAATATCCTCTACATCTACCTTGCCTACAGAATGCCATGAATTTTGGTGAGTTGCCATTACTACTAATCGATTAAATTTACTTGTAACAGTAGTTTTTTTATTTTTTAAACCATGCTGCCAGAGTTCTAAATTACCACCATTTTCAGCTTTCCAATTTGGCGTAACGTAATACAACAGGTTCAACACTCTCCACAAATTTCTATCTTTATCATGAGAGTTGTCTAAGTGTGGATTTAAATAATTATTCTTGGTCATTAAAGACAATCCGCCAGCATACAAGTTACTGTCTGGTTTCAAACCTTCAATGTTACATATTTCTGAAATTAAACTCACCACCTCTGCTTCTTGAAAAGCATAAATTACTTCTTCTAATAAAGAATCATATTTATCCATTTGATAAGCTAAGTACTTATACTCTCTAATATTTTTCTTTTGAACCGTCTCTTCTAACTTTGGAAAACTATTATGTATTTGATTCACTAAGTCATCTGGCAATACATCATCCAAATAAAAATAGCCAATAGTTTCTTTGTTTTGATGAAATTGCTTTTTCAAAACTTCTTTATTCGCTTTTAATTGACTTGCTATTAAATCACCTATAAATTTTCTATTGTTACCCATTGATACGTTTTCTTAATAAGAATTTTACTATGATTACGAAGTAATGAAATAAACCAAAAACCAAAGAACTCTCTTTAATTTTAAGTGAACATTCTTCTTTATACAACGTCCAAGTTCCAGATTTAGAGATTCCTTTACCAGAACATTTAGCAATAGTTAAATCTGTTTTAAAGCATTGTACCTTTTTTCGATATGCATTTAAATTAAAAGCATAATCTGCTAAAATTGTAAATTTTAGATCAAATTTATTCTTTTTAAAAAGCACTCTTTTATAAAAAGTTCCTTGATGATGCAACCCGTTTCTAATCCACATAGAAAAGTTCCATGAAGGATTTTTTATACTCTTTTTTTTACTGTAAATAAACGGAACATCATCTTTATGATATTGTACTTTTCCTGCGATAATTGAAGTTTTGTTAGAAAAACTTAATTTAGAAAATTTAAAAAAAACATCAATGTTAAACAAACGATCATCTGCTCCTAAAAAATACAACCATTTTCCTTTTGACAACTGAATCCCTTTATTCATGGCATCATATATTCCGTTATCTGGTTCTGAAATGTAATGAAAAGGTTCACTTAAAGTTTCTAAAAACGCTTGAGTTCCGTCATTAGAATTTCCATCAACGATCCAAACTTCAAAATCAGAAAATATTTGATATTGAATACTAATAACACACTCTTTTAAATTCTCAAGATTGTTATAGGTTGGTATGATTATGGAAATTAACTTTTCTATGGTTTCTATTTAAAATAATTATCTAATTGTTCTTGTTCTTGTTCCCAACAAAATAGGTTTTTCGCTTTTTGTTGATGGAACTTTATCTTATCATACAGTTCTTTATTATTGAGTAACTCTTTAATTGCTTTGGCAATGGTTTCTGGAGCATAATCTTTTACTACTACTCCAACATTGTGCTCTTTAACTACTCTTTTTATCTCTGGTAAACTACCGCAAATTATTGGCAGTTCTGCATGTATATAATCAAACAGTTTGTTTGGAAGTGAAAACTCAAAACTTAAGCCTAACGGCTCTTCCAACACCATTCCAATAGTTGCTAATTTAGTGTAGTTTGGTAATTCTTCATGCGGAATTCTACCTAAAAAATGAACTCGGTTTTCTAAGAGTTCTTCTTTTACAAATTGAATGAGTTCTGCTTCTACCTTACCATACCCAATAATGACTAAATCTACATTCTCTAATAAATGCAATGCTTTTATCATTGGTTTAATTCCTCTTCCAGGGTTTAAAACACCTTGATATAAAACTGTTTTATGATTGGTTGGAAATTTAGCATCTACAGCTACAATCTCTCTTTCCAATAATGGAACGTTTCTAATAACGCCCATATTGGTTTTATATTTGTTATTGTAAAAATCAGCAATAGACTGACTTACCGTATATGAATTCTTGATTCTTGGCAGAAAAAAATCCTCTAGCTTTCGCCAAAATCCTTTTACAAAAGCTCTTCCTTGTAGTTCTGGTCCTTCAGAAAATAGTTCATGACTATCATAAATTAGTGTTGCCTTTTTAAATTTACTCGCTACAAAACAAGCAGGTAATGTATCTAAATCATTTGCTAAAATATAATCGCATTTGTAAAACAACAATGTAAAGAACAACCGAAAGTTATACTCTGCATAAAACAGAAAATTATTATTAAACAAATGTTTTTTACGTTGAATAGCATAGGTTCTTTCTACTTGAAAAGTGGATGGTAAAACTCTACCATACACTAATGTATTAAAACCTTTATGTACTAAATAACTAGAGATTTTATGCACTCTTTGATCGGTAGAAATATCGTTTGTAACAGCTACAAATATGTTCTTTTTCTCAATCAAAATAGTTTGGACTTAATTAAACAGTTGCTTGCTGTACGACTTCAAATAATTCTCCGCCTTCACATTTAATTGTTTTTTGTTTGAATTTCACAATCAATGCATAATCATGTGTAGCCATTAAAATGGACTTTCCACTTTGATGAATTTCATTTAACAACTGCATAACTTCTAACGAAGTTTTTGGATCTAAATTCCCTGTAGGTTCATCTGCTAAAATTAAATCTGGATCGTTTAATAAGGCTCTGGCAATTGCAACTCTTTGTTGTTCTCCTCCAGAAAGTTCGAAAGGTTTTTTGTAGTCTTTGGTTTTCATGTCTACTTTTTCTAAAACCTCATAGATTTTAGCCTTCATTTTTTCTTTGTCTTTCCAGCCAGTTGCTTTTAACACAAACAGCAAATTATCAAAGACAGTTCTGTCATTTAGCAATTTAAAATCCTGAAAAACAATTCCTATTTTTCTACGTAAAAACGGAATCTCTTTTTCTTTTAACTGCATTAAATCAAAATCTACAACCTTACCTTTTCCGCGCTTCAATTGTAAATATCCATACAGCGTTTTCATTAAACTACTCTTTCCACTTCCAGTTTTTCCTATCAAATAAAAAAACTCTCCTCTTTCTATTTTTAAGTTGACTTTAGAAAGCACCAAATTATCTCGTTGATAAATGTCTGCTTCCTCGATATGTAAAATTGCATCAGCCATAAAAAGTAGTTTCTACAAACTTATCATTTTATTGTGAGTTTAAAGAAATATTCAATGGATTAATCTTATACTATTTATACCTTTGATTTTAAGTTGATGCTAGATTTTTTAAATTTATATCCAACAAAATAAAAAAAACACCGTTATAGTTTTCAAATAGCCCAAAACCCTTAGAATAAAATGAATCTTCGCTTTTTAAAAAAAATCGCTTTTTTAACAGTAATTACTTTATACTCGGGTGTTATTTCTGCTCAACAATCTGAAATGAGCACAAATAGTTCTGCAGCTTACAATCATGCTATAAAGCTATACAACAATAAAGCCTATGCTGCTGCTCAGAAATCTTTTAAGGAAGTTGCACTTACAACTGAAAGTGTTTCTACATTAAAATCAGATTCAGAATATTATACAGCAATGTGCGCCATTAAACTGAACCAAGTTGAAGCAGAAAAAATGGTGATGAATTTTGTTGAAAACAATCCAAATAGCAATAAAAAAGAAATGGCTTTTTTAAATGTTGGTAATTATTATTTTGCAAACAAAAAAGCATCCTACTCTTTAAAGTGGTATTCAAAAGTAAACCGCAACATCTTATCTACTGCTAATAAGCAGGAGCTAGATTTTAAAATGGGTTATGCATTGTTAACTACCGGAAACTTAAAGTTGGCTAAAAACAAGTTTTTACCATTAATTAATGATGCCCGTTACGGAAACGATTCTAGGTATTACTACGGATTTATTGCTTACAAACAAGAAGATTTTGATACTGCAGAAATGCATTTAACTGAAATTGCAAAACAAGCTTCTTATAAAACAGAAGTGACTTATTATTTATTAGATATTAGTTTTAAAGATGGTCGTTTTGAAAAATGTATTGAAGTTGGGGAAAAACTATTAAAAGACCCAAAACAAAAAGAGAGATCAGATATTTCTAAAATTGTTGGCGAGAGCTATTTCAACTTAAAAAAATACAAAGAAGCACTACCTTATTTAAGAGATTATAAAGGAAAACGTGGTAAATGGAATAATACTGATTATTATCAATTAGGGTATGCGTATTATAAGCAGAACGATTTTGAAAACGCCGTAAAAAACTTCAATAAAATTATTGGAGGAAAAAATAACGTTTCTCAAAATGCCTATTATCATTTGGCAGAATGTTATATCTATTTAGAAAAAAAACCGGAAGCTTTAAATGCATTTAAAAGTGCTAGTGAAATGGAATTTGACCCTAAAGTTAAAGAAGATGCGTTTTTAAATTATGCCAAATTAAGCTACGAACAAGGAAACCCATATAAAAGTGTTGCAGAAGTATTACAAGATTTTTTAACAGCATATCCAAAATCACCTTATTATCAAGAAATTAATCAATTGGTGGTTACTTCTTATTTATACCAACAAGACTATCAAGGAGCTTTAGATTATTTAGCTAAAAAGAAAACTAGAGAAAACAGAGAATTAACAAAAGATGTTTCTTTTTATAGAGGAGTTCAATTGTTTAACCTTAAAAAGTTACAAGAAGCATATCCTTTTCTTAATGCAGCAACTTCTTCTTCAGACAATACTATTAAAGTTTCTGCTGTCTATTGGAAAGCTGAAACTGATTTCCAGTTATCAAACTTCCAGAAATCATTAGATGGCTTTAAACGATTTAAAAGAATGTCTGGGGCATCAAAAATTGAAGAACATAAAACGATTGATTACAATATTGCATACAGTCATTTTAAATTAAAAGACTACACAAAGGCTGCCAAATCATTTAGCAGTTTTACTTCTAAAACAAAAGAAGACAATCCTTTAATAGATGATGCTAATATACGTTTGGCAGATTGTTATTTTGTAACAAAGAAATATGCAAATGCTATTAGAGCTTATGACAAAGTAATAAATAATTTAGGTATCGGCTCTGATTATGCTGTGTATCAAAAAGCTGTTAGTTATGGATTTTTAGGTGACAATGCTAAAAAAGTTAGCAACTTAACTGATTTAGTAACCAACTATGAATTCACAAGCTTACTTGATGATGCTTTATTTCAATTGGCAAACACCTATGTTGCTATGAAAGACAATGCGAAAGCACATACAACTTACAATACGCTAATCACAATTCACACAAGGAGCTCATATATTCCAAAAGCATTGTTACGCCAAGGATTGGTATATTATAATGACAATGAAAACACACAGGCTTTAACAAAATTTAAAAAAATTGTAAGTGCCTATCCTAATTCTAATGAAGCTAGAGAAGCTGTTACCAATGCAAGAAATGTATATGTAGATTTGGGCCAGGTTGACCTATATGCTTCCTGGGTTAAAAATATTTCTTTTGTAAATGTTTCCAATTCAGATATCGATAATTCTACTTATGAATCTGCTGAAAACAAGTTCCTAGAAAACAATACCAATAAAGCGATTGAAGGGTTTACAAAATACGTAAATGCTTTTCCGAATGGAATACATGCTTTAAAAGCTAATTTTTATTTAGCGCAACTATTCTCAAAAACAAATCAAGGAGATAAAGCTGCACAATATTACAGGTTTGTAGTAGATCAAAATCAAAGTGAATTTAGCGAGGAATCTTTAAATAAATTATCTCAGATTTACTTAGAAGATGAAGATTGGGCAAGCGCGACTCCTCTTTTAATACGACTAGAGCAAGAAGCAAATTACCCGCAAAATATTTTATTTGCACAAAGTAATTTAATGAAAGGGTATTATCAAGACAACTTATTTAAAGAAGCTGTTGACTATGCAGAAAAAGTATTGCAAAAAGATAAATTAGAAGAGAATGTTGAGTTTGATGCTAAGATAATTATTGCACGTTCTGCTTTTAAAACAGACGACTTAGAAAGAGCCGAAGAATTTTACAACGAAGTTGAACGCAATGCAAACGGAGAACTAAAAGCTGAAGCATTGTACTTTAACGCTTACTTTAAGAATCAAAACAAGAAATATAAGGAATCCAATAAGATCGTTCAGAAATTGATTGCAGATTATTCTACCTACAAATATTGGGGAGTAAAAAGTTATATCGTAATGGCAAAAAACCATTATGGGTTAAAAGATGCATATCAAGCAACCTATATTTTAGAGAATATAATTAAAAACTTCACCCAGTTTAACGATGTTATTTTAGATGCTAAAAAAGAACTAACAAACATCAAAAACAACGAGGCAAAAACAAACGAATCTGTAACCCCAAACAACAACTAAAGAGATTTAAACAATGCGAAAAATTGTATTCACATTTTGCCTATGTACTTTAAGTACTATTGTATTTGCTCAAGACAAAAAAGAAACAGCAAAAGACACTATAAAACAAGTAACTGTTAATGTTGTTACTTCATATACTCCAACCATTTCAGATGCTTTTAAAATCAAAAAGAACCCGAAAATTCAGTTAGGAGCAAAAGCCAAAAAGAAATCTGTAAAGTATCAGATATTTTCTGCGCCGGTTGCTTCTACCTTTATTCCTAAAAGCGGCGTTGCAAAAGGAATTAATATGGGCGTAAAAGAACGTTTGTATAAAAATTATTTTGCTGCAGGTTTTGGAAATAATACCACACCTTTTGTAGAAATGTTTTTACATAGTGCAACAAGATTTGAAAGCGATTTTGGGCTATATGCTAAATATCTTTCATCAGAAAACAGTATTGAAACTACGCCTTTAAATAGTGATTTCTCTAATATGTCTTTTGGAGCTTATTACAAACAAGAAGAACGTTATTTTACTTGGAAAGTTGAAGCAAACTACCAAAAAGAAGAATATAATTGGTATGGATTACCAAGTTCTATTACCTATACTCCAACAACAATTAGTGCAATTAACGAAGCACAATCCTATACCAATTTAGATGTGGAAACAGAAATCATCTTTGAAGAATTCTACCTTAATTCTGGTAAAGCAAATATGTCTTTCTTTTCTGATGGAATTTCAAGTAAAGAATTGCGTTTTTCTTTACAACCACAATTTCAACTTTCTTTAAGAAATATCGGACGGAAATTCAACGATTTAATTTTAGATACTTCTATAGATTATGTTAATGGAGAATTTGCGCAATCGTATAGTTCTGCAAATAAATTAGAACATAGTTTTTTTACCATAGGTGCGGCACCAAAATACAATTTCGAATACAACGACTTTACAATTAAACTTGGAACAAAAATCTATTTCACATCAGATTTAGAGCACAAAATTAGTCAGGTTTACATCTATCCAGATGTAAATATTTCATATCCATTATTAGCAAATTATGTAAATGCATATATTGGTGCTGGTGGTGATTTAAAAACGAATACTTACAAAGATTTCTCAGCAAACAATCCATATGTCTCTCCAACATTATTTATTACTCAGACTAATAAAAAATATGAGTTCTTTGGAGGATTAAATGGTAAACTTTCTCCAAATGTGAGTTACGATTTAAAAGCAAGTTATAGTGATGAAGATGACAAAGCGTTATTTACTAGAAATAATTCGAAATCTACTGGAGTAAACTCTAGTGGCTTATTAGGTTATGAGTACGGAAATTCTTTTTCTGTAGTTTATGATGATGTAACAACACTTTCTTTTTCTGGAGAAATTACTGTTGATGTAAATAGAAATTTAGTTGTTGGAGCAAATGCAGAGTTTAACACATTTACCTTAACAAATCAGGCAGAAGCATGGAACTTGCCAACAATGAGTGCGGAACTTTTTGGTAATTACAAAAGAAATAAATGGTACACAAATATCAACCTGTTTCTAATTTCTGACAGAAAAGATGTGACTTTTAGTGGAATACATCCTTCTTCCATTAACGGAATTCAAACTTTAAAATCGTATGTTGATTTAAATATTAATGGTGGTTATCATTTTAATGATAAGTTTACAGCCTTTTTAAAACTAAACAATGTGTTGAATTCTGAGTACCAACAATTCAGCAATTTCGATGTACAAGGGTTTCAAGTATTAGGAGGTGTTAGTTATAAGTTTGATTTTTAAAAAGTTGCTAAAAAAAGTCTTATTTTAGACGAATGTTAGCTACTGTTTCTTATTATATTACTGCAATTGTTTGCTGTATCGCCGCTTTTGTAATTCAACGTATTTACTATAAAGAAAAAAGCAACAATGAATCTTCTATTTCTGTACAAGGAATTAAATGGTTTGCTTTGGCAATCTTTTCTTGGGGCGTTGGAGCACTAATTAACATTATCCTCATTGGCTTTTTCAATGTTTCTAGTCAAGGTTCATTAATCATCAGCTTGGGTGTTTTCTTTTCTTTATTGAATTCGTTATTCATCCTAATGTCTATTCCGTCTATAGAACATTATGGAAAGCGGAATTTAGTTATCAGAATTGTTGAACGTTTTTCAAACAAAGAAGTATTTATCCTTTTTGGAGGAATTCTTTTTATGATTTCTTCAGTTTTTCTAATTTCATTTTACAGCAACAATCAAGACAATGCTAGCAGTAATGTAATTTGGTTAATTGATATTCCTTTTTCATTACTAGTCGCTTTTGCGCTGTTACAAGAATTAAATAAGGCCTTTAAAAATCGCGGAATGCGTTTTATGTATTTACCAACATTTGCTTTATTTACCTTAATTGTTGTAGCAGTTACACATAGGATCATTCCAATTGATCAAGCTGTGAATTGGTTTTCTGAAACTACTTGGTATTTGATTGGCGTTATTAGCGGATTATCATTCAAATTTTTATTCATCTTACTATTTATCATATTATTATATAGCTGGAAGTTATTGGCAGAAAAAGAAGAACAACAATCAGAATTCATAAAAACAAAAGCATCAAAACTATCTTTAGAAAAAGAGAGAGAAAGCATATTAATTGCAAACGAAAGTCATTTAGATACCATTAAGCATTTAAAACTAGATTTAAATCAGCAGAAAAAGAAGTACAAAAAACTTAAAAAAGCCTCTATTGTAGAGTTATCTGATCGACAAAAAGAAGTATTAGGGAACTTAGGAGTATGTGGAACTCAAAAATCTTATACAGAAATAGCTGAAGAAATGCATATTAGCACGGATGGATTGCAAGCACATATTTACCAAATTAAAAAAGCGCTTAACATATCTGGTTCTGACGGAAAAGAGCAATTAATGCAATATGCTAAAGACAAAAACCTATTAGAATTCGCTACAATTTCTTGCGATTCATAATCTATGCTTAAGCACTACTTAAGTGTACATCCAAGAAAATTTCATCAATACGTAATCATACATTTTTAATTGATTCATGGCAACTTAGCCGAAATCAATTTTAAACAACATGAAAAAACTACTCTTTACATTCTGTGCATTATTAAGTAATACTTTTCTCTTTTCTCAAGAAACACCACAATCCTTAGATCAAAGAATAGATCAATCTTTTGGCAATGCAACCAGCTGGTTTACAGATGCTATTCTCGCAGAAATACCAATAACAGAAAACATTGGCATTCCATGGGTGCTAATTGTATTAATTGCTGGAGCTGTTTACTTTTCAACCTACTTTAAACTCATCAATTTCAGAGGTTTCTTCACAGCAATTAATGTTGTTAGCGGAAAATATGACGAAGTCGATTCTCCTGAACAACAACCAGATATTCCAGAAACAATTAAAGTTGAAGGTGAGGGTGAAGTCACACATTTTCAAGCTCTAACTGCAGCATTATCTGCAACAGTTGGCTTAGGAAACATTGCCGGAGTAGCAATTGCACTTTCTATTGGAGGTCCTGGAGCAACTTTTTGGATGATTTTAGTTGGGTTTCTAGGAATGGCCTCTAAGTTTGTTGAATGTACTTTAGGAGTAAAATACAGAGAGATCGCAGCAGATGGAACTGTTTATGGTGGACCAATGTATTATCTTAAAAACGGATTAAAAGGACTCGGCTTAAGCAAATTTGGAAAAGCACTTTCTGTAATTTTCGCAATTATGTGTATTGGTGGTTCCTTTGGTGGTGGAAACATGTTTCAAGTAAACCAAGCATTTAAATTATTTGAATACGTAACTGGAGGGGAAGAAAGTTTTATTTACGGTCAAGGATGGTTATTTGGTTTAGTGATGGCCATTTTTACTGGAATTGTAATTATTGGCGGAATCAAAAAAATAGCAAAAGTCACAGATAAAATTGTACCCATTATGGTAGTGGTTTATGTTTTGGCAATTCTTACGATTCTTGTTATGAATTATACTCAAATTCCAAATGCTATTTATCAGATATTTGATGGCGCTTTTAATCCAACTGGAGTTGCTGGTGGGTTTGTTGGAGTACTAATTCAAGGATTTAGAAGAGGTGCTTTTTCAAATGAAGCGGGAATTGGCTCTTCATCAATTGCGCATTCTGCAGTAAAAACAAACTATCCTGCTAGTGAGGGGTTAGTGGCATTATTAGAGCCTTTTATTGATACTGTTCTTGTGTGTACAATGACGGCTCTAGCATTAATTATAACAGGTCAACTAACCGCAGGAAGTGAGATTTCTTTTGAACAGGGAGTTATATTAACCTCTAAAGCATTAGAAAGCGGAATCTCTTGGTTTCCATATTTATTAACAGTTGCCGTAATCCTTTTTGCTTTTTCGTCAATGATATCTTGGTCATATTATGGATTCCAAGCTTGGTCTTATTTATTTGGACGAAAGAAAAGAACTGGAAATATTTACAAAATCATCTTTTGTGTTTTTACCGTAATTGGAGCAGCTGCAACCTTAAACTCTGTCGTTGATTTTTCTGACGCTATGATATTTGCAATGATGGTTCCAAACATGATTGGCCTGGTATTATTAGCTCCAAAAGTAGTTAAAGAATTGAAACGTTATAAATTAGCTATTAGAGCAAAGAAAGCTTAAACATTTTATGTAGCTTTATGCACTTAAAAAACAACAACCAATGAAAAAACTATCTATCCTTTTTATGCTTGCAATATTTGTAATTGCTTGTGATCAAAAAAAAGAGACAAAAACAGTTTCAACTGAATTAACTGCTGAAGAAAAAACAGATAAAGCAAACATCAAAAAAATATTTGACACCGCTTTATTAAATGGAAAATCTTATGAATGGTTAAGAGATTTAACTACAAATGTTGGAGGAAGATTATCTGGTTCTCCAGAAGCAGCAATGGCTGTTAAATGGGGCGAAAAAGTAATGAAAGAAGTTGGTTTAGATTCAGTTTGGTTGCAACCAGCAATAGTTCCACATTGGGTAAGAGGAGAAAAAGAAGTTGCTAATTATACCATTAATGGGAAAAAGGTTAACATAGCTATTGCTGCTTTAGGAAGCTCTATTGCAACTCCTTCAAATGGAATTACAGCAGAAGTTATAGAAGTAAAAAGCATTAAAGAAGCAGAAGCTTTGGGCGAAAAAGCAAAAGGAAAAATCATCTTCTTTAACAGACCTTTTGACAATACATTAATCAATACATTTAGAGCCTATGGCGGCTGTGTTGGACAACGAGTTAATGGAGCAAAAACAGTTGGTAAATTTGGTGCTCTAGCTGTTTTAGTCCGTTCAATGACAAATAAAATTGATGATTATCCACATACTGGAACTATGCAGTACGGAGATATTCCTAAAAGTGAGTATATTCCTACTGCCGCAATTAGTACAGTTGCTGCTGAAAGATTAAGTGATGATTTAAAAAATAATCCTGCTTTAAAAATTTACTTTAAACAAAGTTGTAAGAACCTACCTAAAGAGAAATCGTTCAATGTTATTGGAGAAATTAGAGGATCTGAAAACCCTAAAAAAGTGATCGTTGTAGGTGGCCATTTAGATTCTTGGGATTTAGGTGATGGATCACATGATGATGGAACCGGAATTGTACAATCATTAGAAGTATTACATATTTTTAAATCTAACAATATTAAACCTAAAAACACCATTCGTGTTGTTTTCTTTATGGATGAAGAGCAAGGTGGTGGTGGCGCAACTGCGTATGCAGATGCTGTTAAATTGACTAGTGAAAATCACTTAGGTGGTTTAGAATCTGATGCTGGTGGTCACACACCAAGAGGTTTTACGATTGATGCAAATTCAGGAAACACAAAGTTATTGAAAAGCTGGACGAAGCTATTAGCTCCTTATGGATTACATGACATTGGGAAAGGAGGAAGTGGAGCAGATATTGGTCCTTTAAAAGCAGAACACACAACGTTGGTTGGATACAGACCAGACTCTCAACGCTATTTTGATTATCATCATGCAGCTACAGATACTTTTGATAAAGTAAATAAAAGAGAACTAGAATTAGGAAGTGCTTCTATGGCAAGTATGATTTATTTAATGGATAAATATTTAGAAAACCCAGATTCAGTTAAACAATAAAATTATGAGAAAATATATCTTATCACTTGCTATTATAGCAATTTTCGCTTCTTGTCAACAACAAGAAAAAGTAGATTTAATTGTAATCAATGCAAATGCATATACTGTAAACAACTACTTTGGCAAAGCAGAAAGCTTTGCTGTTAAAGACGGCAAGTTTATTGGAGTTGGCTCTAATGATGCCATCCAAAATAAGTTTGTAGCTACAGAAACTGTTGATGCAAAAAACCAAACCATTGTCCCTGGGTTGATTGATGCACATTGTCATTTTGCTGGTTTAGGGTTAAGTTTACAAAAAGTGAATCTTAGAGGCACTAAAAGCTATGATGAAATCTTAGAAAAACTAGTTGCATTTAAAAAAGAAAAAAACGCTGATTATATCACTGGTCGTGGTTGGGATCAAAATGATTGGGAAGTAAAAGTTTTTCCAACTAAAGAGAAATTAGACAAATTATTTCCAAATACACCTGTTGCAATTCGTAGAGTTGACGGACATGCTTTGTTGGTTAATGAAGCTGCTTTAAAATACTCAGGAATCTCTAGCACAAAATTCCCTAAAAACATAACTGGAGGAGAATTTATGCAGAAAAACGGGAAGTTAACTGGTGTGTTAATTGATGCGGCCATGCAATATATTAAAACTCCAAGTTCTACTAAAAAAGAAGCAATTCAAGGATTAATTGATGCTCAAAAAGTATCTTTTAGTTATGGACTAACTACTGTAAATGATGCAGGACTTGGCAGAGGAACCATAGAATTAATGGATAGTCTACAAAAAACTGGTGATTTAAAAATGAGAGTGTATGCAATGGTATCTGCTAGTCAACAAAACCTTGATTATTATCTAGGAAAAGGTGTTATTAAAACTGACAGATTAAACGTGCGTTCTTTTAAAGTATATGGAGATGGTGCTTTAGGTTCTCGTGGAGCTGCGATGAGAGACTCGTATAGCGATAGAGATAACCATCATGGAGCCTTGATTTATAAGCCAAAAAGATATGCAGAAATTGCAGCTCAAATTGCAAAATCTGATTATCAAATGAATACGCATGCCATTGGAGACTCTGCAAATACACATATATTGAAAACATACAAAGTAGCATTAAAAGACCAAAAAGATAGACGTTGGAAAATTGAGCATGCGCAGATTATTTCTCCAGAAGATTTTGATATGTTTGATAATATTGTGCCTTCTATACAACCAACACATGCAACTTCTGATATGTATTGGGCAAAAGACAGAGTTGGTTCAAAACGTATGAAAGGTGCGTACGCATATAAAGATTTATTAAAGAAATACGGGAGCGTTGTTTTAGGAACTGATTTCCCAGTAGAAAGAGTAAGTACATTTTTAACATTTTCTGCTGCTGTAACACGTCAAGATACTGAAGGTTTTCCTGCTGGTGGATTTCAAATGGAAAATGCATTAACCAGAGAGCAAACCTTAAAAGGGATGACTATTTGGGCGGCACACTCTAATTTTGAAGAAAACGAAAAAGGAAGCATTGAAGTTGGAAAATTCGCTGATTTTGTAATTCTAAATCAAAATATCATGACCGTTAAAGGTAGTGAAATACATAAAACAAAAGTTATTGCGACATATTTAAATGGAGAGAAGGTTTACTAATTCCTTTGTCATTCCAGTGGAAACAGGTATCCACAAGCAAATATAGATTGCTTATAAAGTGCAGAATGCTATATAAAAAAGCGAACCAAATGGTTCGCTTTTTTCTTTTCCTAAATTTTTTTTTTCATTTAGGAAAAAGAATCAAAAATCTACTATCTTGCAGATCTTTAAGAAAAAACACCATTCATTATGAAATCACTTTTGTCAATATTATTTTTAGCGCTTTTTATTTCTTGTAGCTCTAACGAAGACGACTTTAGTATGGATAATGAAACCGAAATTCTTGAATATATCCAAAGTCATAACCTTACTGCTACAAAAACAAGCTCAGGTTTATATTATGTAATTACTGATCCAGGAACAGGAAATAAACCAAATCAGAATTCAACTGTAACCGTAAACTATATCGGTAAATTTACCAACGGTAATACATTTGACCAAGGGCAAAATATAACTTTTAACTTACAAAATGTAATTCCTGGCTGGACAGAAGGCTTGACTTATTTTAATGAAGATGGTCAAGGCTTATTATTAATTCCTTCTCATTTAGGTTATGGTGCAAATGGCTCTAATGGAATACCAGGCGGATCCGTTTTAGTGTTTAATATCCATTTATTAGGGATTAACTAAATCATTTTATTGATTTTATAAAATCTATAATTCCATTTACTCCAGTACTTTCTACGTTTTTTATAAAAGCTGATCCTATGATTGCTCCATTTGCAAACTGACAAGCTGTATCAAAAGTTTTTTTATCAGAAATACCAAAACCAACAATTAAGTTACTTTTTAAATTCATTGCTTTGATACGCTCAAAATAAGCTATTTGTTGATTGGAAATTTCTCCTTGTGCTCCTGTAATAGAAGAAGAAGCAACTACATAAATAAAAGCATCAGTTAATGAATCAATTTTCTGAATGCGTTCATCTGATGTATGTGGTGTAATTAAAAATACATTTGTCAATCCATATTTTTGAAATAATTGCTGATAATGATTTTCGTATTCTATCATTGGTAAATCTGGAAGAATCAATGTTTCAATTCCACAATCTACACAAGCCTGACAAAACTTGTCTTCTCCATACTTTAAAAGTTGATTCAAATACCCCATCAAAACTAAAGGAGTAGAATTGGTTTCTTTGATAGCTTTTAATTGCTCAAAGACAATATCTAAATTCATTCCGTTTTGCAAAGCTATTTGGCTACTATCCTGAATTGTAGGCCCATCTGCTAACGGATCAGAATATGGCAAGCCAACTTCTATAAAATCGACATTGCTTTTACTTAGTTCTGAAATGATTGTTTGTGTATCATTCAAGTTTGGAAAACCTGCTGTAAAAAAGATAGAAAGTAAGTTCTTTTTTTCTTGAAATAATTGATGTAGTCTATTCATTAGTTCGTCAATATTAACTGTTTTTCTTCAATTTTAATAGCAATTGCATCCCATAATTGAATTCGCTGTTTTAAAGAGTCTTTTGCGATTGTTAAAACTTCATTCCATTTTTGTTCATCTTTACCACACAATTCTTCAATCATTTTTAATGATAACGGACCGTGTTCATCTCCATCTAATTCTATATGTCGGTGTAAATAATACCTTAGCTTCGTATAGTGCTCTTTTGCATCGGATTCTTCTGCATTTTTCACAATTTCTAAAAACATATCAGGGATTACATCTTCTCTTCCAAAAGTAAAAGCCGATGCAATTTTATGAGCTTGATTTGTATTAATTTGATCAAAAGTAGCCGTTACAAATTCTTTTACAGATGATAAAATTGCTACAGACCTCAAAGAATCCTCAACCGAAACTCCTTTTTTTATCTCTTGGACAAAAACATTGACCTTAGACACATCTGCTCCAACTTCTTCCATTGCGTCTACATACATTTCATAATGACTTCTCGGTTGTCCTAACTCATTGATATCACTTTCTTCTGCATGAACAATCTCATTAACAAATCTAGCTACAGAAGTATTCTCACTTGGCAACCACGGCACAGAAACACAGGTTAATTGTTGCTGTAATGCTTTTAACAGAGACATAAAATCCCATACTGCAAACACATGATTCTCCATGAAAACTTTCACATCATCAATGGACGAAAGTTTTGCATACAATACATGATTTTTCAGTTGTTCTCTTAAAGGGTTCAATTCCTTTTCTATAAATGCTATTTTAGTATTCATTATGCCTCTAAATGATTGATATACGTTTCTAAATCTTTATCTCCTCTACCAGATAAATTCACTACAACAACCTGTTCTTTTTTCAAATCCATTTTTGGTAAAACGGCCAAAGCATGTGCACTTTCTAATGCAGGAATAATTCCCTCTATTTTCGTTAACTCATAAGCAGCATTTAATGCTTCTTGATCTGTAGCATTCATAAATTTCGCTCGCTTGGTTTCGTGTAAATAGGCATGTAAAGGTCCAACTCCTGGGTAATCCAATCCTGCAGAAATTGAATATGGCTCCACAATTTGCCCATATTCATCTTGCATTAAAATAGTTTTACTACCATGAATTACACCGACATCTCCTAATTGAGAAGTAGCAGCACTTTCTCCAGAATCTACTCCTAAACCCGCAGCTTCAACAGCAATTAATACTACTTCTTCATCTTCTAAATAATGATAAAAAGCACCTGCGGCATTAGATCCTCCTCCAACACAAGCAATAATTGTATCTGGATTTTCTTTACCTGTTTGTGCTTTTAATTGCACTTTCATCTCTTCTGAGATTACAGCTTGCAAACGCGCAACCATATCAGGGTATGGATGTGGACCAACAACAGAGCCTATTAAATAATAAGTTTCAGGATGTTGAATCCAATATCTGATTGCTTCATTTGTAGCATCTTTCAACGTTTTACTTCCACTAATTGCCGGTATAACAGTAGCTCCTAACATTTTCATACGAGCTACATTTGGAGCTTGACGTTTGATGTCAACCTCTCCCATAAACACCACACATTCCAAATTCATCAATGCACAAACGGTTGCCGTTGCAACGCCATGCTGCCCTGCTCCTGTTTCCGCAATAATTTTAGTTTTCCCTAAATGTTTCGCCACTAAAATCTGACCAATGGTATTGTTTATTTTATGAGCGCCAGTATGATTTAAATCTTCTCGTTTTAAATAAATAGTAGCTCCATATTTTTCTGACAAACGTTTGGCTAGATACAACGGACTTGGCCTACCAACATAATGCTGCAATAGATCTTTATATTCTTTCTGAAAAGCATCAGATGATAAAATATCTAAATAATTATCTTCTAATTCCTTTACATTTGGATATAACAATTCAGGAATAAATGCTCCACCAAATTGGCCGTAATATCCTTCTTTAGTTGGTTCGTATTTACTTTTCATCAATTCTTAAATTTGATAAATTATTTTTAAAATTTCTTAATTCTTCTACGTTTTTCAATGCGATATCTATTTCAAACCCACTATTTACATCCAATCCAATACAGTATTTTGAAGCTTCTGTTTTAAAAAAATCGTTGAGTGAATTTACATCTGTAAGTGATATTCCTCCACTCAATAAATACGGTTTTGTCCCGCTATAATTTGACAAAATCTTCCATGAAAATTTTTCACCATTTCCTCCATGATATTTTCCTTTTGTATCGAATAAAAAATAATCACATACTTCTTCAAACTCTTTAGTTACTTCAAAATCAAAATCATCATCAACAGAAAACACTTTTATGATTTCTATATTTTTATTGATGATTCCGTCTCTTTTCCGAACCTCTCTACAATAGCCAACGGTTTCTGTGCCTCCATGCAATTGGACACAATCTAACTCATATTTATTTGCTATTTCAATGACATCACCGACCCAATCACTTACAAATACTCCTACTTTTTTTATCGTTTTTGGAATTTCAACAAAAGGAAAATCAACCACATTTCTAAGGGAGTTTTCATAAAAAATAAAACCTATAAAGTCAGGTTGAATTTTTAGTAATTCCGATATATTATCGGCGTCACGCATTCCGCAAACTTTTAACTTCATAACTATCTAATTTGACTAATAAACTCTTGACAAGCAATTCCTGGATCTTCTTCTTTCATAAAATTCTCACCAATTAAAAATCCATGAAACCCATATTCTTTTAAACCTGAAATAATTTTAGGATCTGAAATCCCACTTTCAGAAACCTTTACACAAGTATCAGGAATCTGATTTGCTAATAGAATTGAATTCTCTAAATCAACTTCAAACGATTTCAAGTTTCTATTATTAATTCCGATAATCTTATTATTCAATTCAATCTTATCTAAATCTTCTTGAGTATGCACCTCATACAATACCTCCAAGCCTAAATCAGTAGCTAACTGTCCATAGTTTTTCAACTCTTGTTTTGTCAAACAAGCAGCAATTAATAAAATTACATCTGCACCAATTGCTTTTGCTTCTACAATCTGAAATCCATCAACAATAAAGTCTTTACGTAAGATTGGTTTGATTTGATTTACAACTCTTGCCTCCATCAAATCAGCCATCGTTCCTCCAAAAAATGAAGTATCTGTTAAGATAGATTGTGCTGCTACATTTGCATCCAAATATCCATTTGTAACATCTACAATTTTAGCCTTATCATTAATGACTCCCTTAGAAGGTGACTGGCGCTTAAACTCTGCTATGATTCCTGTAGAACCTACTTCTAACAACGACTTTTTTAATGAAAGTGGCTGTCTCTGAAAATTTGGACTTGCTACCAATTTACTAACTGGAACTTCTGCTTTAATCTTAGCAACTTCCTTCTTTTTAAATGCGATTATTTTATCTAAAATTGTCATTTTACTTTTGTACTAATTTCGTTAAACTTTGTTTTGCTTTCAATCCAAAAAGCGATTCTTTAGCTTCTGCAAAAGTATCATGAAAAGATTTAGTATCATCAACAATTTTCAAAGCAAAAGCAGCATTTGTTAAAACTACATTGTTTTGCGCTTCAGTTCCTTTCCCTTCTAAAATTGTTTTGAAAATTTTTGCTGCATCTGCAACAGAGCTTCCTCCAAAAATATCAGATTTCTCAATGTTTTTAAACCCTAAATCTTCTGGAGTAATCAATTCTTCTCCTTGTTTTGTAAATAGTTTAAACGCACCTGTTAAAGAGATTTCATCGTAGCCATCTAATGCATGTACTATTCCGTAGTTAATCCCTTCTTCTTGCAATATATAATTATACAACCTGGCAACTTCTAGATTAAAAGTTCCCAACATTTGATTTTGTGGCGAACTTGGATTTACTAATGGACCTAACATATTAAAAAACGTTTTTAGCTTCAACGCTTTTCTAGTTGGGCCAGCAGCTTTCATTGCTGGATGAAACTTTGGCGCATGTAAAAAACAAATATTTGCTGATTCTAATTGCTGCTTCAAAACATTTTCATCATTGGTGAATTCATACCCAAAACTGGCTAACATATCTGAAGAACCAGATTGTGAAGACACAGAATAATTTCCATGTTTCGCTACTTTTTGTCCCGTTCCAGCAACAATAAAAGAGGTTAATGTAGAAATATTAAAAGTATCTTTCCCGTCTCCACCAGTTCCAACAATATCAATCGTATTAAACTCAGATAAATCTACTTTAATAGCCAACTCTAATAAGGCATTTCTAAACCCAGAAAGTTCATCTACCGTTATAGGACGCATCATGAACACCGTCATAAAAGATGCTAAATGTGCATCATTGTATTTGGCTGCTGCGATATTTATCAAGATCTCTTTGGCTTGTGATTTTGACAATGTTTTTTGCTGATATAAATCGTTTAGGATTGCTTTCATTTCTCCACAGTTTCTAAAAAGTTCCGAACTATTTGCTCTCCAACTTCTGTTAAAATAGATTCTGGATGAAACTGAACTGCAGAGACATTAAATTCTTTATGTTGAATTGCCTGAATCTCTCCATCTTCATCAACCGCAGTAATTGCAATTGTTCTTGGGAAATTTTCTTTTGAAGCTATCCAAGAATGGTATCTAGCTGCTTCAAATTTCTGTGGAATTCCTTTAAAAATATCTGCTTTACTTTCGATGATTTCCATTTCTGTAGCTACCCCATGAAACACTTCTCCCATGTTTTCAATCTGCCCGCCAAAAACTTCTGTAATTGCTTGCAATCCTAAGCACACTCCGAAAATTGGAATTCTTCCTGCATAAGTTGCAATTACATCTTTTAAGATTCCTGCTTCATCAGGAACTCCTGGTCCTGGAGATAACATAATTACATCATATCTCTCTATGTCTTCTAAAGCTATTTCATCGTTACGAAATACATCTGGTAAATTCCCTGTAATATCTTCTACCATGTGTACCAAATTGTAGGTAAACGAATCGTAATTGTCTAATATTAGTATCTTCATATTATTGTTTAATCGTGTAATTGTTTACTGATAACTTTTTACTAAAAACTAAATCTCCTCTGCTAAAAACAATGCCTTTTTCAACGCTGCTAATTTATTATTTACTTCTTGTAATTCTTTTTCTTCATCAGAATGGATGACAATTCCAGCACCAGCCTGGTAATACAACACATTATTCTTACTCACAAAAGAACGAATTGCGATGGCTAAATTTACCGAACCATCTAAACCTATGATTCCAACGGCACCTCCATAAAAACCTCTAGATTGATTTTCATACTGATCAATCAGTTGCATCGCTTTATATTTTGGCGCACCACTTAAGGTTCCTGCCGGAAAAGTATCTCCAACAATAGTAATTGGATTTCCTTTTATTTTTCCTTGCACTGTAGAAACTAAATGTATCACATGGCTAAAATATTGCACTTCTTTAAACACCTCAACTTTCACATTATCGGCATGCTTACTTAAGTCGTTTCTTGCCAAATCAACTAACATTACATGTTCTGCTGTTTCTTTTTTATCTTCTGAAAGCTGTTTTCCAAGTTTGATATCCTCTGCCATATCTCCAGTCCTTCTGAATGTTCCTGCAATTGGATTGATAATTGCTTTACCCGCATTGATTTTAATTTGTGCTTCTGGCGAAGAACCCATCAATTTAAAAGAACCATAATCAAAATAAAACAAATAAGGTGATGGATTTATAGAACGTAACGCTCTGTACACATTAAACTCATCACCTTTAAATTCTTGTTGAAATTGACGCGATAACACCAGTTGAAAGACATCACCACGTTTACAATGTGCTTTTGCTTTGACAACATATTCTTTAAAATCATCATCTGTACAATTTGAAGTTTCATCTCCTTTAATTTCGAATTTCTGTGTATTAAACGTTTGTGCTTCAATGATAGTTTCAATTTCAGAAATTCTAGATTCAGTTCCTGCTTCTACATTTTCAATCAAAGTCATTTCATCATTAAAATGATTAATGGCAATAATAAACCGGTAAAAACTGTACTGCATTAACGGAATTTTAGATGGAGCGTCTTTAACAGTTAGTTCAATATTTTCAAAATACTGAACACTATCATAGGTTGTATATCCGTACAAACCATTAAATGATTTTAGTTTTGCATTGCAATCCAAATCAATAGACTTTGAGAAATTGTCGAACAATTCATAAAAATTCTTATCGACAGCATATTCATCTATCGTTTCTCCTTTTTGAAATACAGAAAATTTATGATTTTCTACTTTCATTGTCACTATCGGCTCTATACAAATAAAAGAAAAACTTTCTTCTTTACTATGATAATCTGAACTCTCTAACAATAAAGAATTGGCGTATTTGTCTCTAAATCTTAAATACAAACCAACCGGAGTTACGGTGTCTGAAATGCGAGTGGAACTTATCGTTTTAAATTGTAGTTTTTTCATAAATTCTTGTAATTGCAAAGCAAATGATAATTTGCCATGGCAATCTTTTTATTAATTAAGAGATTACTTCGTCGTAAACTCCTCGTATTGACTTGTTCTTAAAAACAAAAAAGGCTTATCGTGAGATAAGCCTTTTTAATTATGTTATATATACATATAGGATTTTCCTCACTTATCAGTTAAGAGAGTTCCACCACCATATGTTTTGTTGTTTCATCATTGAGGTACAAATGTATAATACATTTTTAAATGACCAAATATATTTTAAGAAAAATTTTTAAAAGCTAACAATTTATAAGATTTTTTATTGATTTTCATTTAAAAAATTACATATCACAATAGATATCACAATTAAAGTTATATTTTAAAACTAATAATATAGATTTTGTTTTCATTCATCAATTAACACCCTTTATTTGCATCATAAATATAATTAGAATTATCAAAAAAGAAGATTATGTGTGGAATTGTATGTGCGTTTGACTTGAAAGAAAAAGCAGCAACGCTAAGGCCTCAACTATTAGAAATGTCTAAAAAAATTAGACATCGTGGTCCAGATTGGAGTGGTATTTACAGTGATGATAAGGTTATTATGACGCATGAGCGTTTGGCTATTGTAGATCCAGCTTCTGGGCAACAACCGTTATTTAGTGAAGACAAAAAATTGATTTTAGCTGCCAATGGGGAAATTTACAATCATAGAAAATTGCGTAAACAACTTGATGGTACTTATAATTTTCAAACAGCTTCTGACTGTGAAGTTATTTTAGCTTTATACAAAGAGAAAGGCGTAGATTTTTTAGATGACATGAACGGAATTTTCGGTTTCGCTTTGTATGATCTAGAAAAGGACGAATACTTCATTGCGCGTGATCATATGGGAATTATCCCTTTATATATTGGCTGGGATCAAAACGGAACATTCTATGTAGCTTCAGAATTAAAAGCATTAGAAGGCGTTTGTTCAAAAATAGAATTATTTCCTCCAGGACATTATTTATCTAGTAAAGATGGCCAATTGGTACAGTGGTACAAAAGAGATTGGTCTGAGTATGATGCAGTAAAAGAAAACGAAACAAGTATTACCGAAGTAAGAGAAGCGCTGGAAGCAGCAGTACATAGACAATTAATGTCTGATGTCCCTTATGGCGTGTTACTTTCTGGCGGATTAGATTCTTCTGTTATTTCTGCAATTGCTAAAAAATATGCGCAAAAAAGAATTGAATCTGATGACAAATCGGAAGCTTGGTATCCTCAATTGCATTCTTTTGCTGTAGGTTTAGAAGGTTCACCAGATTTGGCTGCCGCTCAAAAAGTTGCAGATCACATCAAAACAATCCATCACGAAATAAAATTTACAATTCAGGAAGGATTGGATGCAATAAAAGATGTTATACACAACATTGAAACCTATGACATCACAACAATAAGGTCATCTACTCCAATGTATCTAATGGCAAGAGTTATTAAATCTATGGGAATTAAAATGGTCTTATCTGGAGAAGGTGCTGATGAAATTTTTGGAGGTTATTTATACTTTCACAAAGCGCCAAATGCTCAAGAATTTCACGAAGAAACGGTACGTAAATTAGACAAGCTACACATGTACGATTGTTTGAGAGCTAACAAAAGTTTAATGGCTTGGGGAATTGAAGGTCGTGTCCCATTTTTAGATAAAGAGTTTATAGATGTTGCAATGCGCATCAACCCAGAAGATAAAATGATCAACGGAGAGCGAATGGAAAAATGGGTAATCAGAAAAGCATTCGAAGACATGTTGCCTGAAAGTGTTGCTTGGAGACAGAAAGAACAATTTTCTGACGGAGTTGGTTATGATTGGATAGACACATTAAAAGAAGTTGTTGACAATGAAGTGACAGATGAGCAATTGGCAAACGCTAAATTCAGATTCCCAATTCAAACACCTCAAAATAAAGAAGAGTTTTATTATAGAACCATTTTTGAAGACCATTTCCCAAGCGATACTGCTGCATTAAGTGTTCCGCAAGAACCAAGTGTTGCTTGCAGTACAAAAATCGCTTTGGAATGGGATGAAGCTTTCAAAAACATGAATGAACCATCTGGAAGAGCAATCTTAAACGTGCATGATGACGCGTATTAGAACACTATAAACAAGTCCGTTAACAACTATCAAAAACTTTTATCACTAATAACTTTTACTATTAGTAACTTTAGTAAAAATAAATTACTCAAATGAAAATTAAAAAAGTACTTGTCGCAAACAGAGGTGAAATTGCAATTAGAATTTTTAGAGCCTGCACAGAAATAACCGTTAAAACTGTTGGTGTTTACACCTTTGAAGACCGGTATTCGTTGCATCGATATAAGGCAGATGAATCTTATCAAATTGGTGAAGACAACGAACCTTTAAAGCCATACTTAAACATTGATGAGATTATTAGAGTTGCACTAGAAAGTGGTGCAAATGCGATTCATCCTGGGTATGGTTTTTTATCTGAAAATGCGAATCTAGCTCAAAAATGTGAAGACAATGGCATTATTTTCATTGGACCAAAAGTATCAGTTTTAAAATCTTTAGGTGATAAGATTACTGCAAAAAAGGTAGCATCTGCTAATAATATTCCAATTATCAGAAGTAACGAAAAACATTTGACTGATATTGAAACTGCTTTAAGTGAGGCTGAAAAAATTGGCTATCCAATTATGTTAAAAGCTGCGTCTGGAGGTGGTGGAAGAGGAATGCGAGTGATTAGAAAACCTGATGAGTTGAAAGGCGCTTTTAATGAAAGCAAGCGAGAAGCTTTAAATGCTTTTGGAGATGACACTGTTTTTCTTGAAAAATTTGTAGAAAATCCAAAACATATAGAAATTCAAATAGTTGCCGATAATTTCGGAAATACAGTGCATCTTTTTGAACGTGATTGCTCTGTGCAACGTCGATATCAAAAAGTAATTGAATTTGCGCCTTCATTCGATTTAAAACAAGAGATAAAAGATGCACTGTACAAATACGCTATAGACATTTGTAAAGCTGTTGATTATAATAATATCGGAACTGTAGAATTTTTAGTGGATGATGACGATTCTATTTATTTTATTGAAGTAAACCCACGAATTCAAGTTGAACACACTGTTACTGAAGTCGTTACAAATATCGATTTGGTAAAAACACAATTGTTTATTGCCGGTGGCTACAAACTATCCGATCAACAAATAAAAATCACTAATCAAGAAGCGATAAAAGTTACTGGTTATGCCTTGCAATGTAGAATTACTACCGAAGATCCACAAAACGATTTCAAACCAGATTATGGAGAAATCTCAATGTACAGAAGTGCTTCTGGTTTTGGAATTCGTTTAGATGCAGGTAGTGTTTACCAAGGTGCAATCATTTCACCCTTTTTTGATTCTATGCTTGTAAAAGTTACTGCAAATAGCAGAACCTTAGATGGAGCTTGCAGAAAAGTTCGTAGGGCATTGGCCGAGTTTAGAATAAGAGGTGTTAAAACGAATATGCTTTTTCTTGACAACATACTAAAGCATGACACCTTTAGAAAAGGAGCTGTAACCGTTAACTTCATCAACCAAAATCCCGATTTATTTGTTTTTAAAGCACCTACAAACAGAACAACAAAATTGATTACATATCTAGGAGATGTTATTGTTAATGGAAATGCCGATGTTAAAAAAATAAACCCAACAAAAACATTTGTTAAACCAATCGTTCCAAAATTTGATACACATGGGGCGTATCCTGAAGGAACAAAAGATTTATTGACCAAACTAGGACCAGATAAATTCTCTCAATGGTTAAAAAATGAAAAGAAAGTTCATTTTACTGACACCACAATGAGAGATGCTCACCAGAGCTTATTAGCAACCAGAATGCGGACTTTTGACATGCTAAAAGTTGCTGAAGGATATGCTAAAAGTAATCCTAACATTTTTAGTATGGAAGTTTGGGGCGGTGCAACTTTTGATGTGTGCATGCGATTTTTACAAGAAAACCCATGGGAACGTCTTCGATTACTACGTAAAGCAATGCCAAATGTATTGCTTCAAATGTTAATTAGAGGTTCAAACGGTGTTGGTTACACGGCGTATTCGGATAATTTAATTGAAAAATTCGTTGAACAATCTTGGGAAAACGGTGTTGATATTTTTAGGATTTTCGATTCTTTAAACTGGATGCAATCCATAGCGCCTTGTATAGAACATGTACGTAATAAAACGAATGGTTTAGCAGAAGGCTCAATTTGTTATACTGGTGATATTTTAAATCCTAAAAACACAAAATACAATCTTAAATATTACACAACTTTAGCAAAAGATATTGAAAATGCAGGTGCTCATATTCTTGCCATTAAAGACATGGCCGGCTTACTAAAACCGTATGCTGCTTTCGAATTGGTATCTGCCTTAAAACAAGAAGTTAACATTCCAATTCATTTACATACTCATGATACATCGTCTATTCAATCAGCAACTTATTTAAAAGCTATTGAGGCTGGTATTGATGTTGTTGATGTTGCACTTGGAGGTCTATCTGGATTAACATCGCAACCTAATTTTAATTCGGTTGTAGAAATGATGAAATTCAATGATCGAGAAAGTAATCTAAATATTGATTCATTAAACGAATATTCAAACTACTGGGAAACGGTTCGAGAATATTACTATCCGTTTGAATCTGGCTTAAAAGCAGGTTCTGGAGAAGTATTTAAACATGAAATTCCTGGAGGACAATATTCTAATTTAAAACCTCAAGCGCAGGCTTTAGGTTTGGAAGATCGTTTTCATGAAATCACCAAAATGTATGAAGATGTAAATCTTCTTTTTGGTGACATTATAAAAGTAACCCCCAGCTCGAAAGTAGTTGGAGATATGGCGCAATATCTAGTAAGTAATCATTTAACGGTACAAGATGTGCTGGAACGTGGTGATACTATTTCGTTTCCACAATCTGTAGTAAGTTTCTTTAAAGGCGATTTGGGCCAGCCAGCTGGAGGCTTCCCTAAAGATCTACAGAAGTTAATATTAAAAGGCCAAAAACCATATACAGATAGACCAAATGCTCATATTGAACCATTGGACATTGATAAAGAATACAAAGATTTTAGAAAAATATTTGAAAAAGATTTAAGCAGACCTATTGACATTACAGACTTCTTATCCTATAAACTATATCCAAAAGTATTTACCGATGCCTTTAACAAGCATTTAAAATATGACAGTTTAATCAATTTACCTACCAAGAATTTCTTTTACGGAATGGAAAGGGGTGAAGAAATTGTTTTTGAATTAGAAAGAGGGAAAACCATATTAATCACCTTAGATTCAATTGGCAAACCAAATAAAGACGGAAAGGTAACGGTGTATTTTAAAGTAAATGGCCAAGGCAGATCTGTTCAAATAAAAGACGATTCGATAAAAATTGACAGGGTAGAACATGCTAAGGCTGATAAAAACGACCAAAAAGAAATAGGTGCACCATTACAAGGATTATTATCTGCAATTTTGGTTAAAAAGGGTGAAAAAATTTCTAAAAACCAACCATTATTTATTATTGAAGCCATGAAAATGGAAACCACAATTACAGCTATAGAAGACACAACGATTAAACAACTTGTTTTAAAATCTGGAGTGATGGTAAATTCAGAAGATTTAATTATCAAACTATCATAAATAAGAAAATAATTTTCTGACACTTAAAATCCTGCAAATGCAGGATTTTTTGTTTTATATTAGCTAAATAGCCTATACATACTGAAACTGACAGATAGGTGACACTTAAATGGCGTGTTAAAAACCAAGAATACGCTGTAGGTTTGTACCAACAAAAATGATGTAAAATGAAACAGCAAACCATTAGAGAAAATTTAGTCTATCAAAGAAAGTTAAAAGGGTTTACTCAAGATGAACTTTCAGAAAAAACAACTGTTGGTGTTCGTACAATTCAGCGAATTGAAAAAGGAGAAGTGCAACCGCATTTACAAACTGTAAAATTATTAGCCGTAGGGTTAGACATTGATGTTGATGATTTAATTGTTCTTGACAATCCTAAAGAAGAAGTAATTGAACGAAAGTGGATCTTGTTACTACACTCTATACCTTTCTTCGGCCTCATCATTCCTTTTGGAAACATTCTATTTCCTATATTTCTTTGGATTCACAAAGCAAACGACAGTAAAACATATGACAACCACGGAAGATCAGTTGTCAATTTTCATTGCTCCATCATGCTCTATTTTATCATTTCATTACTCCTCTTTTTCCCTTTTCCAGGAATGAATTTCTTCTTAACTGCTGCGGTTGTTTTATTTGGCATTATTACAACCATCGTAAATATATTTTCAGCTTTAGATTCTGGCACCTATAAATACCCTCTTTCTATTCCTTTTTTGAAAGGAAATTAACTTCATCCTTCTATCTCATTATTAACTAGAACTAACGATTAAGTTAGCTCTAATAACACCTATAAAAAAATGAAAGCATTTATTAATAAATACCCAATTACCTACAGGTACATTTTAGCAATTTTTCTTTTTTGTCTTGCCCTTTTTATCAGCGGATTACTAAATAAAGGGTTTATAAAACAATATTTCCCTTTTGCCTCTACAATTTGTCTATTGATTGCTACTTGGGTACTGTTTAAAACTGACAATAAGTCTTTAGATTATATTGGTTTAAATTTCAAATCCAAAAGTCTTGCTTATCTCCCGTTAGGAATAGCAATAGGAGCTGGTGCATTTATACTTGCAAAATACCTAAGAGCAATGTACACTGGTGAAACATTCAATATTAGCACCTCCATTAATTATAATTCAATCTTATATGGTTTGTATACAATATTACCTACTGTTGCAGTTGAAGAGTTTTTATTTAGAGGGTATCTTTTCAAAAAGACAATAGAAATAAGTTCTGTTATAAAAGCCAACATTATCTTTTCTATACTTTTTACGTTAATCCATGTTTTTGATAGTGGTGTAATAAATAATACAGGTATGATTATTTTTCTAGTGATAAGTATTCCTGTTGGCCATTTATTGTTTGCAACGGCTTTACTCAAGTCAAAATCCTTATTTTTCCCTATCGGAATTCATTTAGGAAACAATTGGGCTACAAGACATTTAATTACCACCAGCAACGATGGTGAAAGCTTTTTTTTCATCACAAACAATGCTAGATTTGACACCTGGTTTTCTTTTATCGTATTTATTCTATTATGGAATTTATTTTTCCTTTTTGTTACTTATATCATTTGGAAATGGAATGATTTCCCTTTTCAAAATCGACTTAAAACAAGAAGGTTTTCACAATTTTAGAGGCAAAACACAATGCTGAAATCTTGCTTTTGCGAGGTTTATTCATTTTATCAAAAATAGGCGCACAATCAGAAACTCAAAATCAAATACTAAGTGCTTTTTAAGCGATTTAAGACACTTTTAAGTAGTTAACAAATGTTCATAACCTGAAAACTAAAACATCAATTCTCTTTTAACGGATCTAATTTTTGCTTAAATTTGTTAGGTTAGATTTCGTCTTTTCAAGGCGATTTTTTTTGAACTTAAATTTTAAAAATTCACTTTACAATGAGCGAAGAAAAAAAACAAAATTATGATGCTTCTAGTATCCAAGCCCTTGAGGGAATGGAACATGTTAGAATGCGTCCTTCAATGTATATTGGAGATGTTGGAGTTAGAGGTTTACACCATTTAGTATATGAAGTCGTAGACAACTCTATTGATGAAGCAATGGGAGGTTATTGTGATACAATTGATGTAACGATAAACGAAGACAATTCTATTACAACTAGAGATAATGGCCGTGGAATTCCAGTTGGAATTCATAAGAAAGAAGGTGTTTCTGCATTAGAAGTTGTAATGACTAAAATTGGTGCAGGTGGTAAATTCGATAAAGATTCTTATAAAGTTTCTGGAGGTTTACACGGAGTTGGTGTAAGTTGTGTGAATGCTTTATCTGAGCACTTAACTGCTACAGTACATAAAGAAGGTAAAGTTTGGCAACAAGAATATTCTAAAGGAAAAACGTTATACCCAGTAAAAACTATTGGAGAAACTGATTTTACTGGTACTGTTGTAACATTTTTAGCTGACAAGTCTATTTTCAAAATCACTACAGAATTTAACTATGACACATTAGCTGCTCGTTTACGTGAATTATCATATTTGAATAAAGGGATTACAATTACGTTAACAGACAAACGTAATCAAGATGATGAAGGAAATGACATTGCAGAAACTTTTCACAGTACAGAAGGACTGCCTGAGTTTATCAAGTATCTAGATAGCACTCGTGAGCAATTAACTGCAAACATCATTGCCATGGAAGGTGAGAAAAATGGCGTTCCTGTAGAAGTTGCAATGGTTTATAATACTTCTTATTCTGAAAACTTACATTCGTATGTAAACAATATCAACACTCACGAAGGAGGAACGCATTTAGCTGGATTTAGAAGAGGACTTACAGGTACTTTAAAAAAGTACGCTGAGAATTCTGGATTGCTAAAAAATGTAAAGTTTGAAATTGCTGGTGATGATTTCCGTGAAGGATTAACAGCTATTATCTCTGTTAAGGTTGCAGAACCTCAATTTGAAGGACAAACAAAAACAAAATTAGGGAACAGAGATGTAACCTCAGCAGTATCTCAAGCGGTTTCAGAAATGTTAACCGATTATCTAGAAGAGAATCCAAATGATGCAAAAATTATTGTTCAAAAAGTAATTCTAGCAGCACAAGCACGTCATGCAGCTCGTAAAGCTCGTGAAATGGTTCAGCGTAAAACGGTAATGACCATGGGTGGTTTACCTGGTAAATTATCTGATTGCTCTGAAACAGACCCATCTTTATGTGAAATTTTCTTAGTTGAGGGAGATTCGGCAGGTGGAACAGCAAAACAAGGTAGAGATCGTAATTTTCAAGCAATTTTACCATTGCGTGGAAAAATATTGAATGTTGAAAAAGCAATGCAACACAAAGTTTTTGAAAACGAAGAGATCAAAAACATGTTTACAGCATTAGGAGTCTCTATTGGAACTGAAGAAGATCCAAGAGCTTTAAATTTATCTAAAATTCGCTATCATAAAGTAGTTATTATGTGTGATGCCGATGTAGATGGTAGCCACATTGCTACTTTAATTCTTACCTTCTTCTTTAGATACATGCGTGAAATGGTTGAGCAAGGATATATCTATATTGCTACTCCACCTTTATACTTAGTAAAAAAAGGACAAAAGAAAGAATATGCTTGGGATGACAATCAACGTGATTTGATTGCTCAAAAAATGGGAGGCAGTGTAAACATACAACGTTATAAAGGTCTTGGAGAAATGAATGCTGAACAACTATGGGACACAACCATGAATCCAGAATTCAGAACCTTAAGACAAGTTGTTATTGATAGCCCTACAGAAGCAGACAGAGTATTCTCTATGCTAATGGGAGACGAAGTTCCACCACGTAGAGAGTTTATTGAAAAGAATGCAAAGTACGCTAATATTGACGCTTAAAATACAGGACTCATAACAAGGAAAAACACACCATAATTGGTGTGTTTTTTATTTTCTTATTATATTAGCATACCAAAGACTCCAAAAAAACAACATTTATTAACTTAACTTATACAATCATGAAAAAGTATATTTTGATTTTTATTAGTGTATTCACATTAAGTTTTAATGCAAAAGCACAAGACGGGATTGAAAACATTTTACTCACCAGTGTCCCCGATGCAAACAAACTAATACAAGGGTATTTTGCCCCAGCAATGGAAGGTTTTACTTTTGCAATGAACAATGGCTGGTATCACACAGCTAAAGTTCACAAAGTACTAGGGTTTGACCTAACTGTAGGAGTAAGTGCTGCATTGATACCTTCATCTAAAGAAGTTTTCACAGTATCAGGACTAACCTCTGTAACAGGAGGCTCATATACTGGACCAACATTTGCAGGATCTGGAAACGGAAACACAGTTACAGTAAATAGCACTGTAAATGGAAACCCAGTATCTACTTCACTAACAATGCCAGATGGAATTGCTAGTGACTTACCTTTAAAAGCTGTACCAGCACCAGTTGCTCAATTAAACATAGGGTTACCTTTTAAAATGGAGGCTATGATACGCTACTTTCCTGAAACTGATTTAGGAGATGATGGTGGCAAAGCAAAAATGCTAGGCTTAGGTATTAAAAAAGAGATAACTAGCTGGTTTGGCCCATTAGACAAACTACCATTACATGTATCTCTATTAGCTGCATACACCTCTATGGATGTTAGTTACGATTTTACAGGTTCAAGTGACATTAATGTTAGTAATGGAAGTAATGCTGCATTATCCCTAAAAGCCTACACAGTACAAGCAATCGCTTCTTTAAATTTTCCTTTTATAAATATTTACGGTGGTGTTGGATATGGAAGCGGAAGTTCTACTTTAACTATGAGCGGCCAATATACTCCTATTTATAATGGAACTCCAGGAACTGTATTAAATGACCCTATTGGTTTAGATTTTGATGCAAGTGGCTTTAAAACAACTATTGGAGCAAGAGTTAGCTTATGGTTTTTAAAAATATTTGCAGATTACACCTTACAAGAATACAATACGCTTAGCTTAGGTATTGCATTAAGTATTAGATAATATTTAAACAAGATAGCTTTAAAAAAGACTACGAATTTCGTAGTCTTTTTTAGTTTCCTTCAGGCTTAGTTTTCAATTATTTATAGTACTTTTGTGCCACAAAATTTATTCAACACAAAAAAACATAAATATGAAAGTAACAGTTGTAGGAGCAGGTGCCGTTGGCGCAAGTTGTGCAGAGTATATCGCAATTAAAAATTTCGCTTCAGAAGTAGTAATTCTTGACATCAAAGAAGGATTCGCAGAAGGTAAAGCAATGGATTTAATGCAAACCGCTTCTTTAAATGGGTTTGACACTAAAATTACCGGAACTACTAGTGATTATTCTAAAACTGCAAATTCTGATATTTGTGTAATTACTTCTGGGATCCCAAGAAAACCAGGAATGACTCGTGAAGAATTGATCGGAATTAATGCAGGAATTGTAAAAATGGTTTCTTCAAGCTTAATTGAACATTCTCCAAATACAATTATCATTGTGGTTTCTAACCCAATGGATACAATGACATATTTGGTTCACAAAACTACTGGAATTCCTAAGAATAGAATTATTGGAATGGGTGGAGCTTTAGATTCTGCACGTTTTAAATACAGATTGGCAGAAGCATTAGAAGCACCAATTTCTGATGTTGACGGAATGGTAATTGGTGGACATTCTGATAAAGGAATGGTTCCTTTAACTCGTTTAGCGACTAGAAACTCTGTTCCAGTTTCTCAGTTTTTAACTAAAGAAAGATTAGAACAAGTTTTACAAGACACTAAAGTTGGTGGTGCTACATTAACTGGATTATTAGGAACTTCTGCTTGGTATGCTCCAGGTGCTGCAGTTTCTGGATTGGTTCAAGCAATTGCATGTGATCAAAAGAAAATATTCCCTTGTTCTGTATTATTAGATGGAGAATATGGATTAAACGACTTATGTATTGGAGTACCTGTTGTATTGGGTAAAAACGGAATCGAAAGTATTGTTGAAATTGAATTAAGTGATGCTGAAAAAGCACAAATGCAAGATTCTGCAAAAGGAGTTAAAGCAACTAACGGATTGTTAGAATTGTAATTCACCCTTTTACATATAAATAAAAAACCAGCCAATTGGCTGGTTTTTTATTTATAAAGAATATCGAAATCCATAAACCTGAACTCCGCTTTTTTCAAAATCAATTTCCGGAAAACGGACAAACCCCATTCGTTCATACATTTTCCAAGCAACCATCATGTATTTTGTTGAGTGAATTACCAAATGAGAAAAACCTTCTTTTCCTGCCTGCTCAAAGCAAGCATTGACCAACAACTTACCTAATCCTTTTCCTCTAATTTTAGGATTCACAGCTAACAATCTAAAAGCCGCAGCTTGTTGTTTATGAGTTGATTCTTCCCCCGCTCCATAATAGTTCAAATCTCCAAAATACACCAACCCTCCATCAATCTTTCCTTTATTAGAAATAGCTACGAATAATTTAGTGTTTGGAGAGTTCAAAAAATCACCAACATTACGCAAACTATTATAATAATCTGGAATTTCAGTTGGACTTGGAAATCCTTCAAGCCGAGAATACACATCAACCATCAATTCTCCTAATTGAGAATATTCTGACGACTTTGCTTCTCTAACAATGTGCATTTATGACAATCCCGAAATGACACCATTATTATCAATAGTCATTCCTTCAGACGCAGGTCTAGCAGGTAACCCTGGCATGCGCATCATTTTCCCTAAAATAGGAATGATGAATTGCGCTCCTGCAGCAATCTCTATTTCTCTTACAGTAACTGTAAAACCAGTAGGTCTACCAATTAAATATTCATTATCTGAAAAAGACTTTTGTGTTTTCGCCATACAAACCGCAAAATCATTAAACCCCAAACGATCAATTCTTCGCAAGTTTAATTGCGCTTTTTTACTGTATTCTACTTTAGCAGCACCATAAATCTCTTTAGCAATTATTTCAATTTTCTCTTTTACAGGGCTTTTCCAATCATACAAAGGCTTAAATTGTGTTGCTTTATTTTCAACAACATCTGCAACTGCCTCAGCTAAGTTCTTAGTTCCTTCTCCTCCTTTTGCCCATCCTTCAGAAAGAACTGCATCCACGCCTAAAGCAGAACACATTTCTTTAATCAAATTCACCTCTTCATCAGAATCAGAAACAAAAGAATTAATTGCCACAACTGGCTCTATATTAAATTTACGAATGTTTTCTATATGCTTTTCAAGGTTTTTAAACCCATCTTTTACTCTTTCTAAATTTGGAGTATTGTATTCTTCTTTCTTTGCCCCACCATGATGACGCAACGCTCTTATCGTTGCAACTAACACCACACATTTAGGGTTTAATTCTCCAAAAGAAGATTTAATATTTAAGAATTTCTCAGCACCTAAATCAGCACCAAAACCTGCTTCTGTTACCACATAATTAGATAATGACAATCCCATTTTAGTTGCCAATAAGGTGTTTGTTCCTTGTGCTATATTTGCAAAAGGTCCACCATGAATAATTGCAGGGTTTTCTTCTAATGTTTGCACCAAGTTTGGTTTAATAGCATCTTTTAATAAAATAGCCATTGCATTTTCTGCATTTAAATCGCGTGCAAAAATCGGTTTCTTATCGAACGTAAATCCGATAAAAATATCCCCAAGACGTTTTATAAGGTTTTCAAAATCTGTTGCCATACAAAGTATGGCCATTACTTCTGATGCTGGAGTAATATTGAACCCATCTTGTCTGGGTACTCCGTTTGCAGTTCCACCTAACCCGATAGTAATATCTCTTAAAGCTCTATCATTCATGTCGATTACACGTTTCCATAAAATAGTACGTGCATCAATATTTAAGTTATTTACTTTACTCTGTAAATTATTGTCAATCAGAGCAGATAATAAATTATTTGCTTTCTCAATCGCATTAAAATCACCAGTAAAATGCAAATTGATGTCTTCCATCGGCACTACTTGAGAATAACCTCCACCAGCAGCTCCTCCTTTAATTCCAAATACAGGCCCTAAAGATGGCTCTCTTAAAACCACAGTTGCTTGTTTTCCTATTTTATTTAGCCCTTCTGTAAGACCTATAGAAACAGTTGTTTTTCCTTCTCCTGCAGGAGTTGGAGTTAAAGCTGTAACCAACACTAAGTTGTTGTTTTTTATTTTCTCTTCATCAATTAAACCCAAAGGCAACTTGGCTTTGAATTTACCATACATTTCCATTGTATCCTCCCCTACATTTAATTTTGCTGCAATTTCTTTAATATGCACTAGGGTTTTAGCTTGTGCAATTTCTATATCCGATAGATGAGCCATTCTTAACTATTTTGATTAATTATTTTTTTTATTTGGGCTAGTAAATATATAAAAAATTAACACTTAAATATCTTCCTTTTTTTTAAAGGTTTGAAAAACAAGAATCTTATCATACAAATATGCCAAAACAATTGGTTACTCTTCTTTGAAATACTATATTTGCACGTTTTTACAAAGAAGTCGATTAAAATTATAAGAGAAGATGCAAAACAAAGGACTAATCAGATTATTCGCTATCCTTTTTGGAATAGTAAGTTTATACCAACTATCATTTACCTATTTCGCAGGGAATATTGAAGATGATGCAAAAGCATATGCCAAGGCAAAAGTTACCGATAATGACGGTAAAAAATTAGCCGCTTTTGAGAAAATATATTTAGACAGTATTGGAAACATTAAAACTGTTGATTTAGGCTTTACTAATTATAGTTACAACGAGATTAGAGACAAAGAGATGAATCTAGGTCTTGATTTAAAAGGTGGAATCAACGCAATCTTACAAGTTTCTGTAAAAGACATCTTAATTGGATTGTCTAACGAATCTAAAAACACTGCTTTTAGACAAGCTTTAGTAGCTGCAGATGCAGCTCAAAAAAACAGTTCAGACACGTATTTAAACTTATTCTTTATTGAATTTGAAAAAAACGCAAATGGAACAAAATTAAGTGACCCTTCAATTTTTGGAACTAAAAACCTAGCCGATAAAGGAATCAACTTTAATAAAACAAATAATGAAGTTAAACCAATCATTCAAAAAGAAATTGACAATTCTATAAATACTGCATTTGAAGTATTACGTAGTAGAATTGATAAATTTGGTGTTGCTCAACCTAACATTCAACGTTTAGGGAACTCTGGAAGAATTCAAATTGAATTACCAGGAGCTAAAGATATTGCTCGTGTAAGAAGATTATTAGAAAGCACAGCTAAATTACAATTCTGGGAAGTATATACTAACGAGGAGATTATTGCATTTTTTATCTCAGCGAATTCAAAAGTTACTGAGATTTTAAAAGATGAAAACACTTCAGCTATTGACACAATCAAGAAGAAAGACAATATCGACAACTTGTTAGGAGGAAAAGATTCGACTCAAGTGAATACTCAAAAAAGCTTGTTCACATACCTATCTCCAGCCTACGGTCAAGGATACCCGAGAAGTTCTACTGTTGCAACAGCTAAGGTTTCTGATACCGCAAGAGTTAATCAATTATTAGCTACTAAAGAAGTAAGAGATTTATTACCAGCCAACTTAAGATATGTTAAGTTTTTATGGGATTATAAAGGATTTACTCCAGGACAACAAAATGGACAACCAGCATTATCTGGTGCAAATAGTATTGAAAGAATTAATTTATATGCAATTAAATCTAACAGAAAAGACAAAGCGACAATTGAAGGTGATGTAATTGTTGATGCTTCTCAAGAATTTGACCAATTAGGAAGCAAGCCTGAGGTTAGTATGACAATGAACAGTACAGGTGCTAAACAATGGGAGAAAATGACTACTGATAACGCAGGAAACTTTGTTGCTGTAGTATTAGATGATTATGTATATACAGCTCCATCTGTAAATCAACCAATTATTGGTGGTAGAACTTCTATCTCTGGAGGATCAATGACTATTACTGAAGCACAAGATATTGCGACTGTATTAAAAGCTGGTAAACTACCTGCTGCTGCTAGAATTATTGAATCTGATGTTGTTGGACCATCTTTAGGACAAGAATCTATTGATAAATCTTTCAACTCTTTTGGATTGGCAATTGCATTGGTATTAATCTGGATGTTCTTTTACTACGGAAAAGCTGGATTATACGCAAACGTTGCATTGATCGTAAATATCTTATTCATATTCGGAATTTTAGCATCGTTTAGTGCTGTGTTAACATTGCCTGGAATTGCAGGAATTATCTTAACAATAGGTATGTCTGTAGATGCCAACGTAATTATTTTTGAAAGAATTAAAGAAGGATTAAGAGGTGGTAAAGGATTAAAATTAGCAGTTGAAGATGGATTTAGTGTAAAAGGAGCTTTATCTGCAATTATTGATGCCAACATTACTACTTTATTAACAGGTATTATTTTATATGTTTTTGGAACAGGACCAATTAAAGGATTTGCATTGACATTAATGATTGGTATTGCAACATCATTATTTACTGCTGTATTTATTACACGTATGTTAATTGATGGAGCTGTAAACAAAAACAGCAACTTAACTTTTAATACTTCAATTACTAAAAACTGGTTCCAAAGAATCAATATTGAATTTTTAAGAAAACGTAAAATTGGATATATTGTATCTGGTGCAATAATTCTTGGTGGAATCATTTCTATTTTTTCTCCAAGTATGGGATTAAAACAAGGAGTTGATTTTAAAGGAGGTCGTTCTTATGTTGTTCGTTTTGATCAACCAATGAATGCTACTAAAGTAAGAAACGAATTGACAACTGTATTTATTGGAGCGCCAGAAGTAAAAACTTATGGAGCATCTAACCAGTTAAAAATCACTACTGCTTTTAAAATAGATGATGAAGGAATTACCGCTGATGAAGAAGTACAAACTGCTTTATACAATGGATTAAAAGCACATTTAGGAAATACTACCTACGAAAACTTCAAACCTGGATTTGAAAAAGCTGAAAACGCAAGTGGTATTATGAGTGCTAGAAAAGTAGACCCAACTATTGCAGATGATATTAAAACATCAGCATTATGGGCCGTAATAGGTTCTTTAATTGTAGTATTCTTATATATTCTACTACGTTTTAGAAAAGTATCATTTAGTATTGGTGCTGTAGTTGCGGTATTCCACGATGTATTAATCGTACTAGGGATCTTCTCTATCTTATACAAGGTTATGCCATTTGATATGGAAATCGGACAATCATTTATTGCTGCAATTCTAACTGTTGTTGGATACTCTCTGAATGATACCGTGGTAATTTTTGATAGAATTAGAGAGTTTGCTGGACTACATAAAAATTGGAAATACACTGAAGTTGTAGACAAAGCCTTAAGTAGTACTTTAGGAAGAACAATCAATACATCTTTAACAACATTATTAGTAATGTTATCTATCTTCTTATTTGGAGGAGATTCTATTAAAGGATTTATGTTCGCATTAATTATTGGTGTTGTAGTAGGAACCTACTCTTCATTATTTATTGCAACTCCTGTAATGTTTGATACTTCTAAAAAAGAAGAAATAGAATAAAAATTATAGACAACTATAAATCAACCGTTTTGAACAAAATTCAAAACGGTTTTTTCATTCAATAACGTATCTTTGCAAAATGAGCACAATAAAACTACATGATTTGCATTTTAAACCTTTTATAAAGGAAGAAGAAATCAATAGTATTGTTCAAACTTTAGTACAACAAGTACAGGAAGATTGCAAAGGAGAAACACCATTGTTTATAGGGATCTTAAACGGTTCTTTTATGTTTGTTTCTGACTTTGTAAAATCCTATAAAGGAGATTGTGAAGTTTCATTTGTAAAGTTAGCTTCTTATGAAGGCACATCTACAACTGATAAAGTAAAACAACTTCTTGGTATCAATGAAAATATAGAAGGTAGAACTGTTGTTATTTTAGAAGACATTATAGACACAGGAAACACCTTACAAGAAATATATAACATTTTTAAAGACAAAAAAGTAAAGCAATTAAAAGTTGTAACCTTATTCTTTAAACCAGATGTATTCAAAAAAGAATTACCAATAGATTATATTGGAAAAAGTATTCCAGATAAATTTATTGTAGGCTATGGTCTAGACTATAATGGCTTAGGAAGAAACAAGCCAGCCATTTATCAATTATCAACAACACAACATAAGAAATGAAAAACATTGTATTATTTGGACCTCCAGGAGCAGGAAAAGGTACACAAGCAACACTATTAAAAGAAAAGTATAGTTTAATTCATATTTCAACTGGTGATGTATTCAGATACAACATCAAAAACGAAACAGAATTAGGGCTATTAGCAAAAAAATATATGGATGAAGGAGATTTAGTTCCTGATGAAGTGACCATTAATATGCTAAAAGCTGAAGTAAACAAAAATGCTGGCGCTAATGGATTTATCTTTGATGGATTTCCAAGAACAGAATCTCAAGCAATAGCATTGGATGCTTTTTTAGAGGAGAAAGGAGAAAAAATAAACGGAATGGTCGCTTTAGAAGTTTCTGAAGATTTATTAGTTGCTCGTTTATTAGAAAGAGGAAAAACAAGTGGACGAACAGATGATACTGACGAAAGTAAAATCAGAAATCGTTTTAACGAATACAATACAAAAACAGCAGTTTTAAAAGATTATTATCAAGCTCAAGGGAATTATTACGGAGCTGATGGTGTTGGTAGTATTGAAGATATCACAAACCGTTTAGCTGACGTTTTTGACAAGCTATAAACAAGTGTTTATGCGTTAAATCGTTTATTTATCAAAAGTAAACCATTAAACAAATCGACATATAAACAATAGAGAGATGACTGAAGGAAATTTTGTTGACTACATAAAAGTATTTGCTTCTTCTGGAGATGGTGGTAGTGGATCTATGCACTTACACAGAGAGAAGTTTATTACAAAAGGTGGTCCAGATGGTGGAGATGGCGGACGCGGAGGCCATATTATTATTCGCGGTAATAAAAGTCTGTGGACATTATTTCACTTAAAGTTTAGAAAACACTTTAGAGCAGATCCAGGAGGTTCTGGAAGCAAAAGTAGAAGTACTGGACACGATGGTAAAGATGTGTATGTAGATGTACCTTTAGGAACTATTATTAGAGACGCAGATACTAATGAAATTCTTTTTGAAGTAACTGAAGAAGGACAAGAAATTGTAATGCTACGTGGTGGAAAAGGTGGCTTAGGAAACTGGCACTTTAAGTCTTCTACAAACCAAACTCCTAGATACTCACAACCAGGAATGGAAGGAGCTGAAGGATGGTTTTTATTAGAGTTAAAATTATTAGCTGATGTTGGTTTAGTTGGATTTCCAAATGCTGGAAAATCTACTTTATTATCAGTAATTACTTCAGCAAAACCAAAAATTGCTGATTATGCTTTTACAACACTAAAACCAAATTTAGGAATTGTAGAATACCGCAATTATAAAAGTTTTGTAATGGCAGATATTCCAGGGATAATTGAAGGTGCTGCTGAAGGAAAAGGATTAGGACATCGCTTTTTACGTCATATTGAACGTAATTCGACCTTATTATTTTTAATCCCGGCAGATAGCGATGACATCAATAAAGAATACAACATTCTATTGAACGAATTAAAAACTCACAACCCAGAATTATTAGATAAAACAAGATTGCTTGCAATTTCTAAAGATGACATGTTAGATGATGAATTGAGAGCAGAAATCTCTAAAGAATTACCTACTGAGATTCCGCATATTTTCTTTTCATCAATAGCACATACAGGCTTAATGGAATTGAAAGATAAATTATGGCAAATGTTAAACTAACCTGTTTAGTTTTACAACTTTTAAAAAATAGATTTTCGGAAACGGAAATCTATTTTTTATTTACAACAATTTGTATTGGTATTTGATATTGTGTAGCAACCGGAATACCTCTTTTTGTTGCAGGAAATAGTTTTGGTAAATTCTGCACACTAACACGAATCAAACTATCAATAACTGGAATAGTTATTTTTAAAGAGTCAGAAACAGCTATTTTGTTTGCAATTGTATTTCCTTTATTATCAATCACAACAACCAATTGAATGGTTTCATTAATTGCTTTTCTGACTTCTAACTTATGTTTGGATAGACTTTCTGAAATGTGTTTGTGAATTGTAATTCTAAAGCATTTGTCTTTCGCTGCTTTTTCAAAAATGGAATCGCAAACAGCAAAAGATGGAGAAACATCCACAGAATTGAAATCTATAATTGTATCTACTTGTTGCAACTGAGACTTCTTCTTCAAATTGAAAAAATCACAAGATGTACAAATACTAATTAATAGAAAAAGAGAAATTATCCGAAATCGCATGTTGTTCATTTACAAAGTAAAAGTACAATTTAAAACTTGTTCAAAAAAACAAACAACTACCCTACTTTTTCACCTTTTAAAAACAGCTCTTTTTTAATTTCTTTCATCCTTTTTTTAACAAAAGCAGTTATATCTTTATCCTTTTCTTCAAAATCCATCACATAGTTATCATACAAGTTATACGCAATTTTTTTATCCTTGTAAAAAGAATCTGAAGTCAATGCCAATTGATAAGACACTTTATATCTTTTTCTATTTTCTACTAAAGATTTCTTAAACATTGCAATAGCCATTTTTGATTGTTTCATTTCTAAATACAACAACCCTAGGCTGTAATATTCTTCGTCTCTTCTTTTCTTACCTTTAGTTGTTGATCTAAAATAGCTAAACATCGCTTTTCTAAGCTTTTTCTTTTCCTTATATATATGACCTAAATACAAGTCTATTTTAAAATCTTCTTTATCTAATACTTGTGCTACTTTAAAATTCACCTCTGCTAAATTCAACGAGTCAATATTAAAATAAGACCGACCCAACATTTTTTTGTTATATAAATCGTTTGGATTTATTGAATCTAATATTCGCAATCTGACAATTGCTTTATCGTATTTTTCACTTCTAAAAAGGTCATTTATTTTCAACTTGTTTAAGTTGATGTGTAAACTATCTAACAACAATCCTTTATCCATAAATAACCGAGAAGAATCCTTTTTCCTTAATAACGAAAATGTTTTTGCCAATTGATATACCGACTTAATATGAGTACTATCACTTTTAAAAGCTCTTAGAAAATTATCTAACATTCCATTCCCATCTGCTTTTCTAGCAGCAATTAGCCCTAATTTATAGTGGTAATTAGGATTACTAGGATCATCTTTAGAAAGTGAACTAAAAACCGCTTCTGCTCTCTTAATATTATTAACAGATAGATACAGTTTCCCTAATTGATATCTGATGATTAAATTATCAGAATCTTTTTCTAATAGAGGTTCATAAATTTTAATCGCTTTTTTGTATTTCTTTAATGTTCGATACGAATTTGCTAGCAATAATTGAACCTTAAAAGAATCCTCAAAATGCAGTGACCTATTAAAATACACAATGGCATTTTTAAAATCATCTATTGAAGCATAAATAGCGCCTATTTTATAATTAGACACATTTTGTAATGTATCTAATGCTTTTAAATTGGATAACGCCAAACGGTATCTTCCTTTTTCTAACAAACTATCTGCATGAGAAAAAGTAGAAGTTTGCGCTCCTACTTTTATACTCACACATACTACTAATAGTATATATAACTTTTTCATAAATAACTATTATCTTATTCTACAACAAAAGAAATTGGCAACGTATATTTCACCCCAACTGTTTTACCTCGTTGTCTACCTGGTTTCATTTTAGGTAATAAACTAGCAACTCGCAACGCTTCCTTTTTTAATATTGGATGTGGCGCTCTAGCGTTTATATCTACTATTTCTCCTGCTTCATTTATTTTAAAAAAGATAACTATCTTCTTTTCCCCTTTTGATAGCCCTAAGTTTTTAGTGAGGTCTACATTAAAGTTTCTCTGGAATGTATTTCGGGTTTTTTCGTTTAAACAGTTAATCCTTTCCTCTCTAGACCCATTTTCACAACCTGGATAAACGGGCACCTCTTCAATGATTGAAAGCGGCACTGTGTTATTTGCTAAATCTACTATTTGTATTTTTCTTTTCATTTTAGAAAAATCAATAATATCAGCTATAGTAACCCTTCCATTATTTTTTCTATATAACACTAATTCTGCAATACCATCAAGATATTTAATTCCATGAATCTTTTCTTTATAAACATCATATTCTTTTCTCTCTGTTTCAGACAAGTTATGATAAGATATTAAGACTCCTTCAGGAATACCAGTACCAATATAATTATCAGTGAAAGTCTCTTTTTTACCAAAATACTTTTTAACCTCACCTCTAAGCTCCACAAATCTAACTTGGGTTTCCTTTTTTGCTACAGTTTGAATCTCTTCCATCTGATTTTTCTCACAAGAAGTGTACAGTAACATACTTGCTAATAAAGGCAACAGCAACAAGTACTTTGCTTTTTTAATTTGTTTTGATTTGTTCTTTGTCATCATAGTAATTCTTTTTTTAATGAGTGAATGTTTGTAAAATTGATTGACAAACGAAATGTTTTCAACCTGAAAAGTTTGGGCTAGTAGATTGTTGAAATAATCGTGTTTTTCGGTAGTTTTTACAACTTCAGAATCTGTAATATATTCGTGTAATAATGTTATTCTTTGCTGATAGAAATAAATCATTGGATTAAACCACATGACTACTCTTAACAATTCGAAGAATAATAAATCTAAAGAGTGCTTTTGTTTGCTGTGAATTAACTCGTGTTCTATGATCTGCTCTTGTTTTTCTTTAGAGATCTCTTTTCCTAAAAAAATGAAATTAAAGAAAGAAAACGCGTTGGTTTTTTGAGGTAACAATACCAATTTATAAAAGACTTTGTTTATGGTTTCATTCTTCAGAATTAATTGTCCAATCTTAAAGAGTTTTACTAAAAAGATACCCATACACAAAACAACTCCTAACCAAAATACCAAACTCAAATAATTAATAGAACCTTCTGTATAAAAAGAAGTTTGTTCTAGTATACTTTGAGGAGAGAGCATTATTTCTGGTAGAAAGATCATAATCTCTTCTGGAACTGCTTTTTGTAATGTCGGAATTTTAATCAATGGCAACACAAAAGAGATAATTGGAGTGCCCAATAAATACCATCTGTTGTATTTGTGAAATGTTTCTTTACTTAAAAAGAAATCATACACTGCTAAAAAAAGCACCTGAAATAATACTACTTGAATGATATACGTAATCATAGCTATTCTTTTTTATTAATCTCCTTCAATACACTTTCCAATTCAGAAATATCCATATCATTTTTCTTTACAAAAAACGAAACCATACTTTTAAACGAACCTCCAAAATAGCCATCCATTACTTTATGCAATGTTTGGTTGCTATAGACATCTTTTTCTATTAAAGGAAAATACACATAGCCTCTTCCTATTGATTTATGACTTACAAATTCTTTGGTTTCTAAGATTCTTATAATGGTAGAAACAGTATTATATGCTGGTTTCGGGCTCGGTAATTGCTCAATAACTTCTTTTACTGAAGCTTCTCCTAAACTCCACAACACTTGCATAAACTGTTCTTCTGCTTTTGTTAATTGCTTACTCATCTTTAACTAATTTATTAGTTCAACACCGCAAATATAACTAAATATTTAGTTTAAACTAATTTCTTAGTTAAAAATAAATGGTAACAAACTTTTTGTATTTTCGTCTTATACTCAATGGATTTAGTTTTTTGGTGGTTTTTGCGCATATATTTTTTTCTTTGTTAAGACAAAATTTTTAAGCATAGCCTCGTTATGGTTTCAAATTTTAACGAAGAGAAAGGGAAAAAGAAAAAGTAAAAAAACCGAAAAGCTATGTGCATTGAGTATATTATAGAAAAATAGCAATGGACATACTTTTACTTTTCTTAGGATTCATCTTTGTTTGCTTAGGGATTATTGGTGCCTTTTTACCAATACTGCCTGGCCCATTAACAGGTTGGGTTGGCTTATTACTTTTACACTACACAAGTGCTGTGCCAAAAGATTGGACATTTTTAGGAATCACTTTAGCAGTTGCTATTGTAGTTTGGATTGTAGATTATTTTATTCCCGCAATGGGAACAAAACGATTTGGAGGAAGTAAATATGGCGTTTACGGAACTATGATTGGATTGATCATTGGACTCTTCTCTCCCATTCCATTCGGCATGTTGATTGGTGCTTTTGTAGGTGCATTTATTGGAGAAACAGTCTTTGACAAGAAAACCACAGACAAAGCTCTAAAAGCATCTTTTGGATCTCTTTTAGGGTTTTTAGTATCTGCAAGTATAAAACTAGGTGTTGGTGTGGTCTATTTTTGGTTTTTTATCAGCACTTTTTGGGAATATAAGTCTGCTTTCTTTTAAAAGTTAATCACAAAAAAAAAGCGTCCCATCTCAGGGAAGCTTTCCATTGGTTAACAAAACCACGACACTTTTATGAAAGTGCCAAAACAACACAACTAAATGCTACTTATTAAAAAGCAGCCTGCGAATATACAAGCTTTTTATGAACTGACAAGTTTTTTATTTAAAAAAATATAAATTTCTAATTCAATCCAAATTGCTTTATTCTCTTTTTGATTGTATCTTTGGCGCTTAATTAAAACATCCTATAAACAAAAGGCATTATGCAATTATCAGAACAAGAAGTTGTAAGACGAGAAAAGCTATCAAAATTACGCGCATTAGGGATCAATCCTTACCCAGCGGACTTATTTCCAGTAAACCATAATTCGAAACAGATTAAGGAGAACTTTGCTGAAGATAAACAGGTAGTTATTGCTGGTCGTTTAATGTCAATTAACATTCAAGGGAAAGCTTCTTTTGCGCAATTACAAGATTCTGAAGGTAAAATTCAAGTATACTTTAATAGAGATATCATTTGTGAAGGAGAAGACAAAACAAAATACAATGACGTCTTTAAAAAACTATTAGATTTAGGAGATTTTGTTGGTATTGAAGGGGAGTTATTCACCACTAAAGTAGGCGAAAAAACAGTTAGAGTTAACGATTTTACATTATTAAGTAAAGCCCTAAAACCGCTTCCATTACCTAAAGAAAAAGACGGTGTTGTGTTTGACGCTTTTACTGATCCAGAAATGCGTTACAGACAACGTTATGCAGATTTAGCAGTAAATCCACATGTAAAAGAAGTATTCATTAAAAGAACAAAATTGTTCAACGCAATGCGTAATTTCTTTAATGAATCTGGTTATTTTGAAGTTGAAACTCCAGTTTTACAACCAATTCCTGGTGGAGCGGCAGCAAGACCATTTATCACACATCACAATTCATTAGACATTCCGTTATACATGAGAATTGCAAATGAGTTATACCTAAAACGTTTGATTGTTGGTGGTTTTGATGGGGTTTATGAGTTTTCTAAAAACTTCAGAAATGAAGGAATGGACAGAACACACAATCCAGAATTTACAGCCATGGAAATCTATGTAGCTTACAAAGATTACAATTGGATGATGGATTTCTGTGAACGCTTGTTAGAGCATTGTGCTATTGCCGTAAACGGAACCACAAAAGCAATTTTTGGAGAACACGAAATTGATTTTAAAGCTCCATACGCAAGAATTACAATGGCAGATTCTATCAAACACTTTACAGGTTTTGATATTACAGATAAATCAGAAGATGAAATTCGTACTGCTGCAAAAGGCATGGGAATTGAAGTGAATGACACCATGGGTAAAGGGAAATTGATTGATGAGATTTTTGGTGAAAAGTGTGAAGGAAACTATATACAACCAACATACATTACAGATTACCCAAAAGAAATGTCTCCTTTATGTAAAGAGCACAGAGACAATCCAGAATTAACAGAGCGTTTTGAATTAATGGTTTGTGGTAAAGAAATTGCCAATGCATATTCTGAATTGAATGATCCTATTGATCAAAGAGAACGTTTTGAGGACCAATTAAAATTAGCTCAAAAAGGAGATGATGAAGCAACTGAGTTTATCGATGAAGATTTCTTAAGAGCATTAGAATACGGAATGCCTCCAACATCTGGAATGGGAATTGGAATGGATCGATTAATTATGTTCTTAACTAACAATCAATCAATTCAAGAAGTATTGTTCTTTCCTCAAATGAGACCAGAGAAAAAAGCGCCATCAGTTGAATTGAATGATGAAGAAAAAGCAGTGCTAGCCATCATTGAAAAAGCAGAAAAAATCGACTTAAACGAGTTAAAGACTGTTTCTGGTTTATCTAACAAGAAATGGGACAAAACTATTAAAGGTTTAACAAAAAAAGAAGTTGCAAAAGTTTCTAAAACAGACGAAGGTTTGTTTGTAGAAGCTATCTAAGACTTCGCCATTCTGAATTAAATTCAGAATCTCATAAAAGCATAAAAGGAGTTACAACAATGTAGTTCCTTTTTTTACGTTTAAAAACTAGCAAAATCCGATACGAGAATCAAAAAAATAAATTAAGTTTGACAATCAATTAGAATTATGATTCGTAGAATATTCCTTTTTAGTTTCACATTACTCCTTTTTACTTCTTGTTTAGAGAGTGAAATCAACTATATAAATCAATCAGATAACCAACAGCGCTATAACAGTCAGATTTTTGAAACTGTAAGCATCTCAACAGATGTCAGATATGGAGCAAATGTTACTTTAAGTGGTGCTACTACTGGTTTATTTATGGATATTTATCAGCCAGAAAATGACATTGAAGTAAACAGACCTGTGGTTATTTTGGCTCATGGAGGAAGTTTTATTTCTGGTGACAAATCAGATCTATCTGAAATTGCAACCTTTTTAGCAAAGGCAGGCTATGTTGTTGCATCAATGAATTATCGCTTTTTAGATGTTTCTCCTACTCAATTAACATACAAACAAGCAGTACTAAATGCTGTTGTAGATATGAAAGCGGCTGTTCGTTTCTTTAATAAAGATATTGCTGAAAACAACACGTATAGAATTGATGCTAGCAATGTATTTATTGGCGGATATTCTGCCGGAGCAATTACAGCATTACATTATGCCTATGTAAATAATGATAATGAATTAGTTACAATTGGCGGAAGTACTTTTGTTGATTATGTAAATTCAAAAGGCGGGTTGGAAGGAATGAGCGGAAACGAAACCTACTCATCAGAGATAAAGGGAGTTATCAATATTTCTGGCGCATTATTCAATTCTAATTTCATTAACTCTAACGAACCTATATTATATAGTATTCACGGAACAGATGATGAAGTTGTTCCTTTTTTACAAGGAGATCTAAGCAGTACAGGAATTACTGCAGATGGCTCAAGCTTATTGCATCAATACGCAACTTCAATTGGATTAACCAGTCAATTAAAAACGATTGAAAACGGGAAACATGATGCTTTTTTAGACTGTAATTCTTGTGATGTAGAAATAAGAACATTTCTGTTTTCTCAGTTGTAATTTTTAACAAAAAATTAATTCAATTTTTTACTACCTTTCAAAACACTAACTAACTACCGTTTTGAAAAAAATTTTATTACTAATTTTTACAATTAGCTGCACTTTACTATATGCTCAAAAAACAAAACAAGTTTTTGTAAACCATATAGAATCCCCAATTATTATTGATGGAAAACTAAATGAGTCTGACTGGAATGAAACCAAGTCTACCTCTAACTTTTGGCAATATTTCCCTACAGATTCTTTACAAGCAAAAAATCAAACAGAAATTAAAATGATGTTTGATGATAAGAACTTGTATATCGGAATTAAAGTAAACTCGGCTTCTAACAAATACATTGTTCCTTCTTTACGAAGAGATTTTAGAGCTTCTGGAAATGACAACATCACCCTTCTTTTTGATACTTTTAATGATGGTTCTAATGCATTTTTCTTTGGAACAAATCCGCATGGAGTGAAACGAGAAGCGTTGCTTTCTGGTGGAGGAACAGATTTAAGAGGGTTTAACATGGCTTGGGACACCAAATGGAATTGTAAGACAACAATCCATGCAAATTATTATATCTCAGAAATTGCAATCCCATTAACGGCTTTTAAGTTTAGAGAAGGCGAAACAAAATGGCGTTTTAATAGTTATCAATTCGACACCCAAGACAATGAAAGGAACACCTGGATGAATATTCCACAAAATCAGTGGATTTTTAACTTGGCATATATGGGAGAAATGATTTTTGAAAAACCTTTAGGAAAATCAAAAGCGCCAATTGCTATTATTCCTTATATAAATGCTTTTTCTGGAAAGGATTTTGAAAATAACACTTCTATTAACGATGTGAAAATTGGTGGTGATGCAAAATTTGCCATTGGTAATAGCATGAATTTAGATCTTACTTTTAATCCAGATTTCTCTCAAGTAGAAGTAGATCAACAAACAACTAACTTAACCCGTTTTGAAGTATCACTACCAGAACGTAGACAGTTTTTTATTGAGAATAGCGATTTATTTGGTGATTTTGGAAATGGCAGAGATGGCAATCCTTTTTTCTCAAGAAGAATAGGAATTGCAAGTGATAAAGACGGAAACTCAATTGAAAACGGAATTGTTGCTGGAGCAAGACTAAGTGGAAAGCTAAATAATAATCTTCGTTTAGGGATTCTAAGTGTGCAAACAGAAGAAGATATTGCTAATGAAATTCCGGCTACTAATAACTCGGTTGTTGCCGTACAACAAAAATTATTTAGCAGATCTAATATTAGCTTTTTGTTTATCAATAAGCAAGCAACAAAAGACTATACATTTTTAGCAAAGGAAGACAAATTCAATAGAGTTATTGGAGTTGATTATAATTTAGCCTCCAAAGACAATACTTGGAATGGTAGATATTACATTCATAAATCTTTTTCTCCAACTTCAAACGGCAAGGATATTTCTGCAGGAATATCGACAGAATACAACTCGCGTGATTTTAAAATTAGATTAAGTGGCTTGTATATTGAAGATGATTTTAGATCAGATTTAGGTTTTATAAGAAGAACAGATATCTTTAAGATAAATCCGAATTTCGAGTATACAATGTATCCTAAAAAAGGAAACATCCAAAAGCATTCACTTTCTGTAACTCCAATATTTATTTGGAAACCAGAATTAGATTACGAAAATTCAGATTATGTAATTATTAGTCAATGGAATATCAGCTTTAAAAACTCATCAGAATTATCCTTTTCTATGTTCAATAGATATACGTATTTATATAATGGATTTGATCCAACTAGAACTGATGCAACTCCATTACAAGGAAATCAAGGATATTCGTATACAAGTTTTGAAGCCAAGTATCGCTCAGACATGAGAAAGCAATTTTATTTTGATATCTCTCCTTCTATTGGACAGTTTTATAATGGAAAAAAATATTCTATTGAAGGTCGTTTAAATTGGAGGTTACAGCCTTATTTCCAAACAAACGTACAAATTAATTACAACTATATAAACTTACCAAGTCCATATCCAACAGCATCAATTTGGTTGATTGGGCCACGATTTGATGTTACTTTTAATAAAAATTTATTTTGGAATACGTTGATTCAATACAGTAATCAACAAGAAAGCTTAAGTGTAAACTCTAGAATTCAATGGCGTTTTGCTCCATTGTCTGATTTATTTATTGCATACAATGATAATTACGACACCAATGCTCCATTAAGCCCTCGTTTTAGATCTATTAATTTAAAACTTTCATATTGGCTCAATCTGTAATTCCTTTAACATTTTTTTAAGATTCTTCATCAACAGAATCGTTAACTTCGAAAATTAAATTAACCACAAATAATAATCATGACAAAAAAAATCTTATCTCGGCTACTAATAGCTTTGTTTGTTTTTGGTGTTTCTTTTAATGCTGATGCTCAGCGTAAAAAGAAAAGAAGCAAAAAGAACGCTAAAGAAACTGTAAAACCAGTTCCAAAACCAAAACCTAAAAAAGGAGCAATCCAACCTTATAATAAAGTTGTAACTAAAGATCACAAAACAGACAAAGGTTTGTTTAGTGTTCATACAAAAGACGAAAAATACTTATTCGAAATTCCTAATGACTTATTAGGACGAGAAATGTTAATGGTAACAAGAATTGCTAAAACTGCCAACGGAATTGGATTCGGTGGAGGAAAAGCAAACACACAAGTTTTACGTTGGGAGAAAAAAGGTAAGAAAATTTTATTACGTGTTGTTTCTCACAATGTAGTTGCAGATAAAGGTTTACCTGTACACGAAGCAGTTGCAAACTCTAACTTTGAGCCTGTCTTATTCTCATTCCCTATCAAAGCATTTAATAAAGAAGCTGGAGCAACAGTAATTGATGCTACTACTTTATTTTCTACAGATGTTGCGGCTTTAGGGTTCCCAACAAGTAGTAGAAAAAGATACAAAGCATCTAGAATGGATGCAAAACGTTCTTTTATAGAAAGAATTAATAGTTACCCAAAAAATATCGAAATTAGACATGTAAAAACCTACGCAGCTAACGCAGCTCCTTCAAACAGAAGTTTAGGTTCTATTTCTTTAGAAATGAGTAACTCTATGATTTTGTTACCAAAAGTTCCAATGAAGCGTCGTTATTTTGACGATAGAGTTGGATGGTTTGCACGTTCTCAAGTAGACTATGGAGAAGCAGATCAAAAAAGTAAAACACTTAGATATTTAGACAGATACCGTTTAGAAGTAAAAGATGAAGACATCGCTAAATTTAAAAGAGGTGAATTGGTTGAGCCTAAAAAACAAATTGTTTATTATGTAGATAGAGCAACTCCAGAAGAATGGGTTCCTTTTATCATTCAAGGTGTAAACGATTGGAATGTTGCTTTTGAAGCCGCTGGTTTTAAAAATGCAATTATTGCAAAAAGAGCACCAACAAAAGAAGAAGATCCAGAATATAGTCCAGAAGATGTTCGTTATTCTGTAATTCGTTATTTAGCTTCTCCGATTCCAAATGCTAACGGACCTCACGTAAGTGATCCAAGATCTGGAGAAATTTTAGAATCAGATATCAACTGGTACCACAATGTAATGTCTTTATTACAAGGATGGTTCTTTGTACAAACTGCAGCAATAAATCCAGAAGCTCAAAAAGTTGGATTTAAAACTGAAGTAATGGGAGAATTAATCAAGTTTGTTTCTTCTCATGAATTAGGACATACGTTAGGATTACCTCACAATATGGGATCTAGTTCTGCATACCCTGTAGATTCTTTACGTTCTGCAACATTTACAAAAAAATTCGGAACAGCACCTTCTATTATGGATTATGCTCGTTTTAATTATGTAGCACAACCTGGTGATAAAGGGGTTGCTTTAATGCCAAATATTGGTGTCTATGACAAGCACGCAATTAACTGGGGATACAGGCCTATTTTAGGAAAAACTGCAAAACAAGAAAAACCAATTTTAGATAGCTGGATTTTAAAACATGCAGGAGATCCTTATTACCGTTTTGGAAGACGTAATGGTATTGACCCAAGTTCTCAAACAGAAGATTTAGGTGATGACGGAATTAAAGCTAGTAATTATGGAATTGCTAATTTAAAACGTATTGTTCCTAACTTGATGAAATGGACAGCTAAAAAAGGAGAAAACTACTCTGATTTAAAAGCAATGTATGGTCATGTACTTTCTCAATACGGAAGATATAATGGGCATGTTACAACTATTGTTGGTGGTGTAATTGAAGACAATAAAACTGCAGATCAAGCTGGAGTAATTTATACGCAAGTAACTAAAGCTCGTCAAAAAGCAGCTGTTAAGTTTTTGAATGATCAATTATTTAACACACCAACTTGGGTAATTAATAAAGCTATAATTGATAGAACAGAGTCTTCTGGAGTTTCTGACAGAATAAAAAATCTACAATCTAGAACTTTAAGAGGTCTTTTAAGCAGTAGAAGAATGGTTAGAATGATAGACAACCAAACACTGAATGGATCTAAAGCATATACTGTTTTATCTATGATGTCTGATGTACGTAGAGGAGTTTGGGCAGAATTATATTCTAGAAAATCTATTGATACTTATAGAAGAAATTTACAAAGAACACATATTGGTGTCTTAGGAAATTTAATGACTAAAGGATCAGATATTTCTGATGTAAAACCAATTGTAAGAGGTGAATTAAATAGAATCAAACGCGATACTAAAAGAGCGATTGCTTCTGCACCAAATACACTTACAAGATATCACTTACAAGATATTGTAGAAAGAATTGATGCTATTTTAGACCCTAAATAGTTCTAAAAATTTTAAATTATATTTTTAAAGTCCCTCCTTTTGGAGGGACTTTTTTTTTGCAGAATAAAATATTTGCTGAAAAAGTATTCTATATTTGCACCTCTAATATTATTCATGAACCAAACGCTTCTTTCTTCTCCGTTACAAGGATTTACTGATTTTAAATTCAGGAATGCTTTCAATCATTTCTTTGGCGGAATAGATACATTCTATTCTCCTTATATTCGATTGAATGGAAAAATGGTTATTAAAAACTCTTACAAAAAAGATATCCTTCCAGAGAACAATTCAACTCTAGAAGTGATTCCTCAAATCATTACCAATGATGTTGATGAGTTTTTATTTGTATCAAAATACGTACAAGAATTAGGCTACAAAGAATTGAACTGGAACTTGGGCTGTCCATATCCAATGGTTACAAAACGCGGCATGGGTTCTGGATTGATTAATGATGCAGAAAAAATCAACAGTATTCTTCATAAAATACATAATGAGTCTGATATTATTGTTTCTATGAAAATGCGAATGGGTTATGAAAATCCAGAAGAGATTTTAGATGTATTACCTATTTTGGATACCTATCCACTAAAAAACATTGCAATTCATGCTCGTATTGGAAAACAACTCTATAAAGGCGGAACGAATTTAGAAGCCTTTCAACGATGTTTAGATAATAGCAAACACCTAATCTACTATAACGGAGATATTACTTCTGTAAAAGCGTATAAAGAACTGAAAGAGCGTTTCCCTACAATCAATCACTGGATGATTGGCAGAGGATTAATTGCTGATCCTTTTTTACCGTCAATGATTAAAAATAACACGTCAGAATATCCAAAAAATAGAATTGAAATATTCAGTGAATTTCATGATCGAATATTTGAAGAATACGATGCTGCTCTTTCTGGGCCAACGCCGATAAAAATGAAAATGCTAGGTTTCTGGGAGTACTTTTCAAAGAGTTTTGAGAACCCTCAAAAGACCTATAAAAAAATTAAGAAGGCTTCGAATGCACAGTCGTACCAAACGGCGGTAAAAGAGATTATCAAGCAAGCAAAGTAATCATTTTTAGAAACTCTAAAAACAAATCTATTTCAACCTGAATTGCATTTCAACAGGCAAATGGTCTGAAGCTTCTCCAAACTGTTTTAAAACTTTACCATTAACATATTCAATAGAATTTGTTGTGTAAAATATATAATCTAAGCGTTCAAACGGGTTTTTAGAATTGAAAGTCAATTCATATTTTTCACTAGAAAAAGCAGCATTACCAACATTTGGAAACTTAAATACTTTTTCTATTGCAGCATCTTTATTGGTAGGGTCGCTATTAAAATCTCCTAATAGAATTGTTGGGTTTGTAGCTGCATATTTCTGAAACAACTCTAGTACTACAACTAATTGTTTCTCTCTGGTGTTTTTATCAAAAGCTTCTAGATGAACATTGATTAGCACCACTTCTTTTCCGTTTAAAACCACTTTTACAACTTGCGCCAATCTATCAAGGTACAAAGCATCTCTATAAAATGGATTATCCGCTACACGCTCTAACACAATTCTCTCATGATCTAATAGTGGATATTTACTTAAAATAGATTGTCCAGAAACTACCTTCCCAAAATGCATGCTTGGTGGCCAATACGGAAATGGTACATATGTCTCATCCCAGTTCACCGTTTTTGCAATATAATTGTATCCTAATGCAGCAATTTTATTTTGCTGATTTACATGATAGGATCTTGAGGCATTAAAATCAATTTCTTGAAATGCTATAATATCTGGATTTACTTTTGCCGTTTCTGATAATACTTTTTCTAAATTTTTATCGAACAACTCTTTCGGCTTCGCAACAGGCAAATTATTTGTCATTCCACTTAAATACCCAATATTATACGTTACAATACTAAATATTGAATCGTTTTCAGGCACTATTTTATCTTCTAATTTTATCAGCTTGGCATATTCACTTTTTTCTAATGTTGGTGATGAGGCCCAAAAGAAAAACACAATGGCAGCAATAATTAACAAGATTATAAATCGCAATAAAAATTTATAAATTTTTCTCACTATTCTTCATTTTTATTAAAGTCTTCAACTGCTTTTTCAATAACCAGATCAATTCTTTTCTGATCAATATTGTATTTCATATCTAAGCCCTTCTTTTCTGGAAAATTCTCGATCATTAATGTAGAAGATGGGAATGCGAAATCTACTCCTAAGGCTTTTGCTAATTTAACAATTGCCATATGCAATCTATGTTTAGATGATTGTTCTGTTCCCCATTCTAGTGATTTAAAATACACATTGACCATAATTAATAAGGCAGAATCTCCAAAGCCAGAAAACTCGACATTATAAGATTCTGTTCGTGTTTGAGGATGTGCAATAATTATCTCTCGCAACCCTTTTACAAAAGCCTCAATCAATTCTGGCGGTGTATCATAACGCAAACCAAGGTTTGTTTTGTACCTTCTGTATAAACGCAATCCTTTATTATTAATCACTAATTCTGATAACTTGCTATTCGGGATTTGATAAATAGAAGTATCAACAGCTCTAATCCTTGAAGACCTAAATCCAACTTCTTCAACAGAACCAACAACTTCTCCGGCTTCAATCCAATCTCCGATATGAAATGGTTTGTCTAAGAAAATCATAAATGTCCCTATCAAATTCTTTACCGTATCTTGTGATGCTAATGCAACAGCCAAACCTCCAATCGAAGCTCCTGCTATAACAGTAGTTGCGTCAAACCCAAAGAGAGTTAGCATCTTTAATGCTCCTACAAGAATTACAATTCCTGTTAAAAAATTGTTTAAAATAGGCACTAACTGGTCATCTAATTTACCGTGTGTTTTTTCAGTAAACTCAGCATACACATGCATAATTACTTGAACCAATTTTAAAAACACATAAATCCAAAAAACAGTAGTTGAAATATCCAACCCTAAGAAAACCGCTTTATTTACTTCTAAACTAAATTGTAACGAAGGAAATATTTTAGCGATAAAACTAAAGGCTATTAATAAACTTATTGGGTGTGCTAATTTCTTTAACACATTGGCAATTGCCAATCCATCATTTTTCACAAAATAAGTATGTATCTTCTTTAAGATAAAATAAATGATACGTTTAAAAATAGCATGCAATAAGAAACTTAGAAATAATAAAATTAATACTCCAATAAATTTCCAAATTTCAATATCAAAGAGTTTTTCATGCCCGAAATTTGGTACTAACTCCTCTAGCTTTAAAACATACCAAGGAAACACATCATTATAAATTTTATCAAGGTTTTGAATAGTTTCTGCAGAATAATACCAATTTCCGTTTACTTTTTCAACAGAAATCAATGGCATTCTCTCTGGAAACAACACATACTTACTTAAAGCTGTAGAGAAATTTATAGAATCTTTATAATTAGTGCTTTTAGGAATCGTTTTAAAATCTACAAACAAGCCTTTACCATCTAATATTTGTTTCAACATTATGACCGCTTTTTGCGGATCCTCAGTAGCATTTGGTAGTATAACTTTTGCTGCATTTTCTGGTTGATACGAATCTTTTTGTAAAAAATACAAGTGTGTATATACAGTTGAATTTGGACTTTTTAGATTTACTCTAATTGAATCTTGTGCTGTAACTATTGAAGAAATCAATAGAAAAAGAAGTACTAATCTTTTCATTTTCACGAATATAAAATTTGTTAATCGAATGTTAAAAAAACAATCAAAGTTAAACCTTTTGAAAACTTCTTGGTCATAGTAGCATAATAATTAATAATTAAATTTTTTAAAGATGAAAAAAATAGCATTAGTATTAGTATTTATATTGACAGTTTCAGCTGGATTTTCGCAGCAAAGAAAAAGAATGGTTCGTAAAACAGATAAGATGTCTACTGAACAGAGAACAACTTTAGCTGTAAAGAAATTGACTTTAGCACTAGACTTAGATCAAAGTCAGGCTAAAAAAGTTCAAAAGCTGTATTCTAAAATGGCAAAAGTTAGAATGGAAAAAGGGGCTAAAATGAAAAAAGAAGGAATGGTGAAGAGAGAAAAGATGATGAAAATAAAAAAAGCTAGTAAAGATACTGAAGACTTCAAAAAAAGAGTAAAAAGAGCTGTTGAAAAAGGGGAGTTAAAGAAAGAAGACTTGGGAAGAATGCGAAGAAATGGAAGAGGAAACGGAAGAGATTTTGATTCAGCAAATAAAACCTTAGACATGATGATTGCTCATCAAACAGAGATGAAAAAAATCTTAACGAAAGAGCAATTTGCAACCTATAAAAAAATGCAAAAGCGTAGAGTTAAGGCTGCCAAGGGTAAACGATCTAAAATGGTTCATAAAAAAGGGAAGATGGCTAAAAGAAGTAAAATGACCAAGCACACAAAAGTAAAAAAAAGACACTAAAGCATTAAGTGTTTTGATTGATTGATTGATTGATAAAAAACCCAATGTTTGTGAGAGTTACATTGGGTTTTTCTATTCTTTAAACCAACCAGAATATTTTACATAATTATTTGCAATTCTATCTATTTCTCCAGAAATTAATTCTTCTGAAATATCTTTTACTTTTTTAGCTGGCACTCCAGCATAAATACTTCCACTTTCTACACGAGTATTTTTAGTAACTACGGCTCCAGCAGCAATAATTGAATTGCTTTCAATTACACAATCATCCATAATAATACTTCCCATACCAACCAACACATTGTCATGAATTGTACAACCATGCACAATGGCATTATGACCAATAGACACATTGCTTCCTATTGTAGTTGGCGACTTTTGATATGTTGCATGAATTACAGCTCCGTCTTGAATATTTACTTTATCACCAATTTTAATAAAATGAACATCTCCTCGAATCACTGCATTATACCAAATACTACATTCTTTTCCTAAAGAGACTTCTCCTACAATAACTGCATTTTCTGCAATAAAACAATCTTCTGGAATTTGTGGTGTATTACCATTTACAGTTTTAATAATTTTCATTCAAAATGAATTATTTAATTGTTAATTGTTGCCCAATACTAAGCGTATTATTAGATAACTTATTATCTTTTTTAATCTTTTGAACTGAAGTATTGAGCTTTCTAGCAATAGAGTATAATGTATCTCCTTTTTTAACGATATAAGTCGATTTTGAAATTTTCTTACTTGAAGATGAAGCACCAACTTTTACTGATACAACTACAGGTTTCCTTTTTTGCCTTTTATACTTTTTTAAATCTTTCTTTTTCACCTTATCAAACGCATATAATTTATATGTTTCAATAATTTTAATTAGCTTATTTGGGTATTTTTTGTCGGTAGCATAACCTGCTTTTTTTAAACCTTTTGCCCATCTTTTATAATCTGATGTTCGATATGTAAATAAAAACGCATAGCGTTTTCTTCCAGTCAAAAACTCTGAATGATCATTATACGATTGTTCTACATAATTATATTTTCTAAAACAATCATCCTTTTTATCATCATCATGATACACTCGTTGGCCTTTCCAACCTCTATGACATTTAATTCCGAAATGATTATTAGATTTAGAAGCCAAAGTACTTCTACCATTTCCAGATTCTAAAATTCCTTGCGCCAATGTAATACTAGCCGGAATTTTATATTCATGCATTTTTATGACTGCTAATGGAGCGTATCTTTTTATATAGGTTAAAGTGTATTTATTAAGTTTTGGGTTCTTCTTTGTAAGGTTCTTAACGTGTGATTTTTGATTTACAGAAGGTAGTTTTTTTGTAGTAACCTGTTTATTTGAACTCTTCTTTCTAGAATTAACTACGTTTCTATTGGAGCCACAGCTTATGATAAAAAGACTAATAAATGCTATAAAAAAGTAGGATTTGAAGCTCATTAAATATGTATTAATTCTTGATTTTTTTTAGTCAACTTCTGATTAAATCCTTCAATACCCTGAATTCCACCAGTATGAATCGCTAAAATGTTACTATTTTCTGAAAAATAGTTCTTTTTAATTAAATCAACAATTCCAAACAGCATTTTTCCTGTATAAATTGGATCTAGCTGAATATCCGTTTCTTTTTTGAATTGGTTTATAAAAGAAATCAACTCAGAATTGTACTTGGCATATCCGCCAAAATGATACTCATCAATCAATTTCCAATTCTTATTTTGGTAGATAAAATGTTGAATTTCTTTTGACAAAAAATCACCCTTTAACGCGGGGAAACCTAAGATTTTTTGTCCAAAACTAGCTGAGTTTATGAGCCCAGAAATAGTTCCTCCAGTTCCAACAGCTGAGCAAATGTAATTGAAGTCTCTTTCTAAATCGGTTAGAATTTCTTCACAGCCTTTTACTGCCAATTCGTTTGTTCCACCCTCAGGAACTAAATAAAAATCTCCAAACTCTAATTCTAAAGTTTCAATAAAAGATGGTTCTGTTTTATTTCGATAGGCTTCTCTGGTTATAAAATGCAACTGCATTCCGTTTTTATGCGCTTCTTTCAATGTTGAGTTCTGAGCTAATGTTTTTTCTAAATTAACACCCAATTCATCTCCTCTAATTACACCAATAGTTTTTACACCTGCTATATTCCCAGCAACAGCTGTTGCAACAATATGATTAGAAAAAGCGCCTCCGAAAGTTAAGACTGCGTCTTTTCTTTGCCGAAGCGCTTCTTGAATATTGTATTTGAGTTTCCTGAATTTATTTCCAGAAACAAATGGGTGAATTAAATCTTCTCTTTTTACAAACAGACGAATATTCTTACCATTTAAAATAGATAAATGAATTTCTTGATTTTCTGTTTCTATTTGAGAATTAAACATATTTTAAAGTTACGAAATCGCTGAAACTTGCTCCTCAACTTTTTCCCAATCTTCCATTAATGTATCTATTGTTGCTTTTTTGGCTTTGTAGTTTTCAAAAAAATTAGGCCTTGCAGAAACTTCGTCATAATTCTGAGCCAGTTCTAAATCTGTTTTTTCAATTTCAGATTCTAATTTAGCTATTTCAGATTCGATTTTAGACAATTTATTCTTAAGCTTTTTAAGCTCTTTTTCATCTGCCTTACTTAGTTGGCATGCATCTTTCTTAGATGAAGACTTATCAACTTTAACAACAGTTTTCTTTTCTGCCTCACGCAGGTTCTCCATTTTATGCTGCTCTAAGAAATAATCAATATCACCTAAGTATTCTTTAATTACTTTGTCTTTAAATCCGTAAACAGTATCAGTTAATCCCTGTAAGAAATCACGATCATGCGATACCAAAATCAATGTCCCTTTAAAGTTCTTTAACGCTTGTTTCAAAACATTTTTAGAAGCGATATCTAAGTGATTTGTTGGCTCATCCATTATCAACACATTAAATGGTGACAATAACAGTTTACATAGAGCTAAACGATTACGCTCTCCTCCAGAAAGCACTTTTGCTTTTTTATCTGCAGCATCACCACCAAATAAAAATGACCCAAGCATATCTCTAACTCTTGCCCTGTTAGAATCTGTTGCTGCATCTTCCATAATTTGTAACACAGTTTGTTCTGGTGGTAAATGCTCTGATTGATTTTGAGCAAAATACCCAATCTCAACATTATGACCCAATTTTAAATGACCGTCAAAAGGAATGTCTCCAACCATCATTTTTGCCAAGGTAGATTTCCCTTGTCCATTCTGACCAACAAAAGCAATTCTACTGTTTCTTTCAATCAATAAATCTACATTTTCAAGTACGTGTTTATCACCGTAACTTTTACTCATATTTTCTGCTTCAACAACAATTTTACCAGGCTCTTTTGAAATTGCAAAACGAATATTCATCGCTGCATTATCGTCTTGATCTACTTCAATCAATTCAACCTTATCTAACTGCTTCATTAACGATTGCGCCATCGAAGCTTTACTTGCCTTCGCTTTAAACTTATTTATTAAATGCTGTTTCTGCTTTATTTCTTTTTCTTGATTTTTCTGTGCTTGTAATTGCTTTTCTTTAATTTCTGCTCTTAATAATAAGAATTGAGAATATGGTTTTTTATAATCGTAAATCTGACCTAAAGAAATTTCAATTGTTCTGTTAGTTACGTTATCTAAGAACATTTTATCATGCGAAACCAACACAATGGCACCAGAATAGTTTTTTAAGAACGTTTCTAACCAAATAATTGATTCAATATCTAAGTGATTCGTTGGCTCATCCAATAACAGAATATCATTGTCTTGTAATAATAGTTTTGCCAGCTCAATACGCATTCTCCAACCTCCAGAAAAAGTATCAGTCAACTTATCAAAGTCTTCACGTTGGAAACCTAAACCTTGCAATATTTTCTCAGTATCACCTTGGTAATTATAACCACCAAGCAATTCGTAACGCTCAGTTAGGTCTGTTAAGTCGATAATTAATTGACTATAAACTTCACTTTCGTAATCTGTTCTTGTAGCTAATTGATTGTTGATTTCATCTAACTTTAGTTCAATCTCTTTTATCTCTTCAAAAGCTTGATATGCTTCTTCTAAAATTGTTCTACCTTCAACAAAATCTATGTCTTGACGTAAAAACCCCATTCGAACATCTTTGTCAAAAGCCATGGTACCACCGCTTGTTTCGATGTCTTTAGACAATACTTTTAAAAGCGTAGATTTTCCTGCTCCATTTTTTCCAATCAACCCAATTCTATCCCCTTTATTTAATTTAAAAGTAATTCCAGAAAACAAATCTGTCCCCATAAAAGAGACTGATAAATTATGTACGTTAAGCATGTGTTTTTTTTGTAATTTTGTGTTTGCAAATCTACATTAAATAATTAACGTAATAATGCTTAAAAAAGGGACAAAAATTTACAGTGTTTATAACAACAAATGCCCTAAATGTCATGAAGGAGATTTCTTTAAATACCGATTTACCTATAACCCCAAAAAAGTAACTCAGATTTATGAAAACTGCTCTCATTGTAACTTAAAATACATGATTGAGCCTTCCTTTTTTTATGGTGCTATGTATGTTGGATATGCAATTACCGTTTTTACTTTTGTAGCTGTCTTTATACTTACAAAAGTACTTTTGAATTTTGAATTACTAAATTCATTTGCCTCAATTTTAATCATTACTGTATTAATAACACCATTAAACCTAAGACTTTCAAGAATTCTTTGGATCAATATGTTTGTAGCTTTTGATGAAGAGAGACTCTAAATCACTTAAGAACAACAATAACCAAAATTTAAGTTAACTAAATCTTTTAATATCAGTCTCTATATCTAAGACTTCACCCTTTTCTAAATGATTGAATAGATTTTTAGCAACCGTTGGACCAATCATAACTCCACGAGTTCCTAAACCGTTTAAAACTATTAATTGAGCATGTACTGGATGAATACCAATCAAAGGTCGTCTACCTGCAACCGTGGGTCTTATTCCTGCAGTGTGATCCACAATAGTATATGGAACGTTAATTACCTTCTTTAATTTCTCTATTAACTCTGCTTTTCCTTCTTCTGATGGGTCTGATGTTTTATCAGTCCAATTAAAAGTAGCTCCTACTTTATAGTTGTTATCACCTAATGGTGAAACAAAAAGTGTCGACTTTAATAAAAAATCGATATCTAATTCTGGTGCATGAATCGTCAACAATTCTCCTTTTGCTTCATTCAAGGGCAAATACTTAAAGTATGGATTTTGCTTAATCCCAAAGCCCTCACAAAAAACAGCTCGATTTGCTTCTATATCTTTATAAGAAACTGAATTATCTCCAAGACTTAGACAATCGTATTCAAATTTTTCAAAAATAATTTTTTCTTCTTTTTCCAAATAAGACCTATACGAAGTAACTAATTTTTTTGTATCAATTCTTCCTGTGTTTTTTAATTCACCAAAACCAAAATCAGCTATTACACCATTGATGCTTTCATTGATTATCTTAGGATTCATAAACTTAGAAAGCATTGGTTTATCTGAAGCCTCAAACCAGTTATTTTGATCTTCAATAGATTTGAAAGCTTTTCTTATTTTAAATTCAATCTGAAATTGTTGTTGTAATCTCTTTTCTAACCGCTTATAAAAAGGCAACGCTATTTCAAGTTGTTTTTCGGCATTCCAAACTGGTGTAAATCGTTTTAAGATTACCGGGTTATAGGCTCCATAAGCAACTAAAGAAGACGTTTGGGAATTATCTTCAAATACTATAAATGATTTCTTAGCTGCTATTAACTCTTCTACAAAAGCCAAACCAGCCAAACCTAAACCAACAATAATGTAATCTACTTTCATACTACAAAAATAAACTAATAAAAGCAAAAAGCGTTCTGAAATTCAGAACGCTTTTAATATTATTTATTGAGTTGGAATTAATAATTCCACATATCAATTTCTCTATTTCTAATATCCTCTTTTATCTTATCTGCTTCTAGTAACTGGAACAATGAGTTCCCTCTTACATAGTCGGCAATTTTACGGTTATCATATATATTTTCTTCCCGCACAATAAAGGAGGCAAATCGCCTTGCATTTAACAAATGATCAAATGAAATTGGATGAGATGAGTTTTTAGGATTAAATACCTTTGCATTGTGCAATACATCTCTTGCCGCAGGATAAAACACCCAAAACAGTTCATACAAATTATCATTATCAAAATCTGAAATACCCAATGTTTGCACATCTGGCCCTAAAGGAGCAATTGCTAACAAACGATACTTTAATTCTCCTTGCCTTTTATCAAAATACCACATTCCTTTCAACTTAAAAGCAGTAATATCTTGAGTGCTAATTTGAAATGTATCTATTGCATTTCCATTTTGACGTGCATTAAAAAGGAGCCCAGCAATTTCTTGTCTGGTAATTTTAGATCCAAAGAAAGAATCTGAATACGCTTCTTTAATTTTCCCAGTTTTAATTCCTTTATACAAAGTGTCAAATAACGAACGACGGTCATTAGAAATATTTGTAGTATCTATAGGGAAATAGTACGGCAGATTTATTTTTTGATTTAAATCGATCACTTCCCATACAATTTTAGACCATAAAATATCTCTATCATCTATATAACCGTACGGTAATGGCGAATCATTATCTGCCAATAACTGTTCATTTGTTCTTTTCCCAATTTGCTCAACTGCTGATGAGTTTAATAAATTAGCTTGTGCATTGATAAACCCTGAGGTTAATAATGCAAAAAAAACAATATAAAAACGTTTCCCTATCATTGTACTTAATTTAATCTTAGTTTGAAATCTCAATACTTACTGGCAATACTTTTTTAAGCTTGTATGATGTATTATTTTCTATTACAGCTTCAATACCGAAAATAGTAATTACATCTCTTCTACGTGCTTTACTTATTGCCTTTTTAGCTGCTGCACTAAAAGTTGAACCTGTTACTGATATTGTCAACTGGCCAGGGACTTTTACTTTAAAACTAATTACTTTCAATTTTAAATCAAAAACAAAATCCGGTAATCCAGCTGCAATAGTTACTCTCGCAACACTTCTTTTTGGCATGCTTACTAAACCAAATTCTCCTCTAGCAGAACCTTGTGCTGCTGGAATGTCTTTTACTCTAAACTTTTTCGCAGAAGTAACTTTTTTACCACTAGAAAGCGTAGCGCTAACATTAATGGTCATTTCAGAACCACTTCCTGGTTTTATAATATAACTAGAACCACTTTGTGTAATACTTCCACTAGTTGCCGAAACACTTAAATTATTACTACTAACACCTGGTAAAGATACAGAAACTGGGTTATCTACTCCTCTGTACACAACATTCATTGCGTCTGCAGAGATTACCGCTTCATTAGGTTCTGGAATTACAGTAAAAGAACTATTAAAAGGAACATCAATTGGCTCTCCATTTTCTGTAAATGTAATTTTACCTTTAATATCGTTATCGCCTAATTTATTTGCTGTTAAATCTAAAATTACTTGACCTGCTTTAATGTTATTATAATTACGTCCATTCAACGTTACTTTGTCTGGAACCATACTATCATCATAACGTCCAAGAACAATTTTACCTGTTACTTTTTCGCCAACATAATAGGCTGTTTTATCTAATTGAACAATTCCTTTATAATTACTCAAAGAAACTTCACTTTCTAATTTGCCACCTAATAAAGATGTTAAAATATCACTTTCAGTGTTCTTTATGTTCGATTGCATTTGTGTTAAGTTAGCAACAGAAGCAATTAAAGGAAACCCTTCATATCTATATTTTAACCAAGGTATTTTTTTACCATCTTTATCTTTTTGAATGTCAGTATTAAATCTTCTATTTACTGTTGTTTTTAATGTTTCATTAGTACCTAATGCAGCATTAATTCCAGTTCTAAAACCAGCAATTTTAGCTAAAAACTCATTTCCTTTAGCTGTATACTTATCTCCTTTAAAGAAGTATTCATCTAAGAAATTTGTTTTATCCATAGACTGATAGTCTTTACTATCATCTACAGTTTTAGTCATCTCAGTTTTTAAATTATCTAAGTATGTATAAAAGCTATCTGATAAACCTTTAATTATTAAAGCATCTCTATTAGTATCTCCATACTCTGCTGGTTGATCTGTTGCTTTAGAACTTAAACTTGCATACGCTGCAGCATTTTTCAGGTTAGTTGTTGCGTTATTTTCTTCAATTCCTGCATTCATAAAACCGAATGCTGATAAAACTTCTTTACTCATATTCATTGCTAACATTGCAATAAATACAAGATACATTAAGTTAATCATTTTTTGTCTTGGGGATAGTTTTCCTCCTGCCATATCTAATTAGTTTTTAGTTATACAATTAATACTAATTATTTACTTGACATTGCAGTTAACATACCTCCATAGACTCCGTTTAAAGAAGACATATTTTCAGCTAATGTTTCCATTTGTTCTTTTAATTTCTCAGAATTCTCAACCAAAGAGCTGTTCAATTCTGTTTGTCTGTTGGCATTATCCATTTGCACTTGGTACAATCCGTTTAAAGACTCCATTTGCGCAGCTGCTTTAGACATTTGCTCATTATAACTATTCGTAGACGCTATTGTTTCTGAAGCATCTGATAATCCTTCTGCAGCTCCTTTAAAGTTTTTAATACTTTCTCCTAAGCTTACTATTAATGTTTTATCTAACTCTGCTTCTCTTAATAAATTATCTAATTTTTGAGAAAGCATTCCTTGTGTTCCTGTTGCTTCACCATCTGCATCTCCTAATTCTGGATATACTTTAGACCAATCTAAATCATCATCTACTGGCTCAAAAGCCGATATTGCAAATACACCTGCTTCGACAATTAATCCAATAGTCAACATTAGTCCACCTGAGATACCTAATATAGTAATGTGTTGTATTTTAAAAAGTGCTCCAATAATTACAATGGCGGCTCCTAGGCCGTAAACCATATTCATAATTTTTTTACTTTTTCTTGACTGTGCCATAATTTCTATTTTAAGGGGGGTTAATTAATTTAATTATTTGACTTTCCGTAAATTTTACCTAAGTAATTCTGTACGGTTCTAAAGCCGATATAGCTTCTTGCTGTATCAGCATATTCGTAATCTCTTGAACTTACTTCTAAAAAGTAAGCAACATCTTTCCAAGATCCACCACGAATTATTTTTCTTTTATTATTTCTGTCTTCTACATTCGGATTCATTGTAGAACCCATATAGTAAGATGACATGTTATACGATGAATTTGTCCATTCAGAAACGTTACCGGCCATGTTATACAATCCGTAATCGTTTGCATTAAATGATTTTCCTTCCATTGTATATAAAGCTCCATCTACTGCATAATTACCTCTAACAGGTTTAAAGTTTGCTAAGAAGCATCCTCTATCACTTGTTGTACTTGGGCCTCCCCAAGGATATTTTGCAAAATCTAATCCTCCACGAGCTGCATATTCCCATTCTGCTTCAGTTGGTAATCTAAAACTAGGTACAGCTACCGTATTTTTTTGAGCTCTTAAATAATCGTTTTTGTGTTTTGTTCTCCAATTACAAAAAGCTTCTGCTTGATACCAGTTTACACCTACTACTGGATAATCTCCATAAGCTTGATGGTAAAAATAATCTTGGTGCATTGGATCATTATATGAATAATTAAAATCTTTTACCCAAACTGTAGTATCTGGATAAATGTTTATCATTTCTGTACGTAAAAAATCTTTTCTATTCCCTCCTCTTTTTGCTGCTGCTGTTCTATCAAACCAAGCATATCTATAACTTAAATATTTTGGATTAAAACTTCTATTTCCATCAACAGATTCATCCTTTTTTAGATATAAGGAATCCATTACTTCTACATAATTAACATCTGGATAGTCGTTTGTATTCCAAAGAATATCAATTTTCCAATTTAAGGGTCTTAAAGAATCTAGACCTCCACCAATATCATAATAGTTTTCTAACATGTATTTATGGTATGGAATTGCATCAAGGGTATCAATTACCGCAAAAGCAAAATCATGAATACCTCCACTTAATGGAGCTCCATTTAAATTTCCGTCAGATAATAAATTTACTTCGGCTGCTTTGTATGCTAACTTTGTTCTAACCACTGAATCCTTAACCCAGTATACAAACTGTTTATACTCGCTATTGGTTATTTCGGTTTCATCCATATAAAACGGACGAACGGTAACTGTTTTAACAGGTGCACTTAAGGTACCCATAACATCTTCATCTTGTTTACCCATAGTAAATGAACCTCCAGGAATCAAAGTCATTCCTGTTGGCTTTTCGGCAAACCATTTTCTTTTAGAGCTCACACCAGTTAACTCTCCTCTGTCATTAGAACCACAGCTATAAAGCATAGTTACTATCAGTGCAAATAATGCTACTCTCTTCATATTTATATAATCTTTCCTCTAAAAGTTCGTAAACCTATTGTTTTTTTTTATAAAAACCAATGGTTTTAATACTTTATATTGTTATAAATAGCTAATACCATACTTTTTTTTTACATCAATTTTCTTAACGCCTTATACCACCTTTCGGGTATTTTTTGCTCTGTTGCCTCAAGATAGTCTTGGTATGTACATGGTATTAACGCATGTCTTTTATATTTATTATTTGTAATAATATTTATCTCCATCCACCATCTTCCACTTTTATCACTTTTATAAAAGTTTATTGGATCATCATTTTCAACTAAAACAATAAATTTCTGATAGGATTCTTTTGTACTAAATGGATAATCTTTCGCTCTAAAATTAACTCCTTCAATAAAATACCAAATCATTTGAGCAATTAAATGTGCTGTTTGATTATTGTTATCAAATTTATAATTATATTCATAGATACCAAAAGACGTTACTTTATCACTAATACCTGCATATCTCGCTATTGCACAAATCTCTTCGCCATAAAATCCATTCGGAGAACAATTGTTATTTGCTGGCGCTTCACTTTGACGAATTGCTCCAATATCAATACTTACAATATCAGCATCTCGCATAATTGGCTCAACCTTGGTTAAATCCTTAACTTCTCCTAAACGATAGGCTTCAAAAAACAAACTATTTAATAAATCTAATTCTTCTTGAGAGTTGTAATATGTTTGATATCCAATATTACTAAAATTAAAAAGGTTATTAGGCTCGTTCATTACAATTCTACTCAAATAAGAACGCGAATTCAATTCTTCATCTGTTGTTCCGATATCAAATTTACTATCAACTGAAACAATATTTACAGTTTGCTCTAAAGAATCATAGGCTCTATAATTTGCATAAGTTACATCTTGACTACCACCAATAATTATTGGAATGATATTATTTTTTAGTAAATAAGTTGTTAATGAAGTGACAGCAAAATAGGTGTCTTCTACAGAGTTTCCTTTTTGAACATTTCCTAAATCAGCAATATTTGTATGCCAATTACCAGGAAACAGTTGATATAAATGCTTTCTTATTTCATGTAGATTTTCTCCACAATTCATATTATCAACAGCATTCCTATCTTCTTGCACTCCGAAAATTGCTAGTTGTACATTTTCTAAATCTGGAAAACCATCTTGTAACGTGTGGACTTGGATGTTCCTACCCAAACTTTGTGCAGACTGCAGCACCAAGTGAGCGGTAATCGTATCTTTTATAGGGGTTAAAAAATCGAAACTCATGTATTATGTATCCTTTTTTACGTATGCAATATAACTATTTATTATTTCTTTTTAGTCACTTTCTTCTTTGCAACCTTCTTCTTTGCAACCTTCTTCTTTGGAGCTTTTGCAGCTATAATCTGCTCTACTTCTTCTAAAGTTAATTCTTTTGCATTGGTTGTTTTTGGCATTTCAATCTTCACCTTTCCTTTGATAATATTAAATCTACCCCAACGTGCTTTTTCTACTCTAATACCTGCTTCTTCCCAATTATGAATTACTTTTTCTATCTCTTTACGTTTTTTGTCTTCAATTAATTCGACAATATTATCGTAGGTAAGGTTATCATAATCGTATTTTTTATTTACATTGATAAAAATGCTATTCCATTTAATAAATGGTCCAAAACGTCCCACTCCTTTTTGAACTGGTAAGCTTTCGTATTCTGCAATCGGAGCATCAGCTTTTTGTTTTGCAACAATCAATTCTGTAGCTCTTTCTAAATCAACTTCCATTGGATTTTCTCCTCTATCTAATGAAACGTACATTGTTCCAAACTTAATATAAGGCCCAAACCTACCATTAGAAACAATCACATCTTCATCTTCATAAGTACCTAATTGTTTTGGCAATAAAAATAAATCCAATGCCTCTTTTAAGGTTATTGTTCCTAAATTTTGATCCTTTTGTAAACTAGCAAACAGTTTTTCATCATCGTCTCTGTCTCCAATTTGTGCCATTGCTCCAAATTTACCTAAACGAACTAAAACCGTCTTACCTGTTTCTGGATGATCTCCTAAAATACGCTCACCACTTTCTCGCTCTGCATTTTCAGAAACGAAAGTTACGGTTGGATGAAATTCATTATAAAAACCTTTTATCATTTCAATCCAGTCTTCAGCTCCTTCAGAAATATTATCAAAAGAAGACTCTACTTTCGCTGTAAATCCAAAGTCTAAAATATTAGAAAAATTAGCAACTAAAAAGTCGTTTACTATATTTCCTATGTCTGTAGGAATTAACTTCCCTTTATCTGATCCTGTTTTTTCTGATAGCGAATTACTCACAACTGTTCCTGCTTTTAACAGAAACTGTTCGTAACTTCTTTCTACACCTTCAGTTTCTCCTTTTTCTACATATCCTCTTCTCTGAACTGTAGAAATTGTTGGTGCATAGGTAGATGGTCTACCGATTCCTAACTCTTCTAATTGTTTTACCAAAGAAGCTTCAGTAAATCTGTAAGGTGGACTCGTAAAACGCTCTGTTGCTGTAATAAATTCGTAAGAAAGATTCTCACCTACTTTTAAGTTTGGTAGCATTCCTGCTTGCTCTTCTTCATCATTATCAACCCCTTCTAAATACACTTTTAAAAACCCATCAAACTGAATCATCTCTCCATTAGCGGTAAAGATTTTATCGTTTTTAGAATTTTCTATTTTTACATTGGTACGTTCTAATTTGGCATCGCTCATTTGAGAAGCAACTGTTCTTTTCCAAATTAAATCATACAAACGATCTTGATCATATTCTACACTTACAGAATGACGTTTCATATCTGTAGGTCTAATTGCTTCATGGGCTTCTTGCGCTCCTTTAGATTTTGTTTTAAAAACTCTAGGATTGCTATATTCAGCTCCGTAATTTTCTGTAATTGCTTCTTGAGCAGCATTTCTAGCGTCTTCAGATAGATTTAAACTATCTGTTCTCATATAGGTTATCAAACCTGCTTCATATAATCGTTGTGCAACCTGCATTGTTTTAGCAACAGGATATCCTAATTTTCTAGAAGCCTCTTGCTGTAATGTTGAAGTTGTAAATGGTGCAGCTGGAGATTTTTTAGCTGGCTTTTTCTGTAAATCCGCAATATTAAAATTGGCCATTGCAGACGATTTTAAAAATTGCTCTGCAGCTTCTCTTGTTTCAAAATTCTTTGGTATGGTTGCTTTAAAAGTTTTACCGTTAGTATTAGAAAACTGTGCTACAACTTTATAATGAGCAGTAGTTGTAAATTCTTGAATACTACGTTCTCTTTCAACAATTAAACGAACGGCAACAGATTGTACTCTTCCTGCGGATAATCCACCTTTTACTTTTCTCCAAAGTACAGGCGATAATTCATAACCAACCAATCTATCTAATACTCTACGCGCTTGTTGCGCATTTACCATATCGTAATTAATATCTCTTGGATTCTCTACAGCTTTTAAAATAGCTTTCTTTGTAATTTCATGAAAAACAATACGTTTTGTATTGTCATCTGTCAATTTTAATTGCTCTTTTAAGTGCCATGCAATTGCTTCTCCCTCTCGATCCTCATCACTTGCTAACCAAACAGTATCTGCTTTTTTTGCTAGTGATTTCAATTTCTTTACAACTGCTTTTTTATCATCAGAAACAATATATTCTGGCATAAAATCGCCGTCAACATTTATTCCTAATTCTTTGGATGGTAAATCTGCAATATGTCCAAAACTAGATTCTACTTGAAAATCTTTTCCAAGAAATTTCTCTATTGTTTTTGCTTTTGCAGGTGACTCTACTAT
>CAJXVT010000003.1 GCA_913062575.1 uncultured Flavobacteriaceae bacterium
CTCGCCTTTACTGGTGTATCTTTGATTAGGAAAAAAACGTTCCATAGTATTCATGCTTGTCGATAAGGTATTTGTGTATGATTTTCTGCAATTAAACGTGCGATGCCTTTTCTGTAGTTGCGGAAATATAATCAATTTATTACATCAAGGGTTAACAAATTTATTTAAAAAGAAACTTAGATGCAAACCAAAAAAACACATGTAATAACGAACTTAACTATTCAAAGAAACAAGCTATCTCATCAATACCTTTTCGTTCAATACTTGGAACAAATACTTTCTCTTTTGGGTATCCGATAGGAAATAATATATATGCCCTTTCGTTTTTAGGTCTATCTAAAACTTTTGCTAAAAAATTCATTGGACTTGGAGTGTGTGTTAACGTTACCAGTCCTGCATTTTGGATTGCAGAAATGAATAGTCCACAAGCAATTCCAACCGATTCATTGACATAATAATTGTTGTGTTTTGTGCCATCTTCATCAAACTCGTATACTTTTTTAAAAGCAATCACAATCCAAGGAGCTTCTTCAATAAATGGCTTATTCATATCCGTTCCTAAAGGTTCTAAGTCTTTTTTCCAGCGTTCGCTCATTCTACTATCATAGCCTAACTTTTCTTCAACTTCAGCAGCTTCTCTAATTTTTGATTTTAGTTCTTGGTTAGATATTGCACAAAATGTCCATGGTTGTTTATGAGCACCAGATGGCGCAGTAGAAGCAGATAATATTAAGTTTTCTATTACTTCTTTTGGTACAGCTTTATCAGAAAATTCTCTTACAGAACGTCTTTTGTCTAGCCAATTATAATAAGAAGTACTTCTTTGCAGAATTTCTTCTTCTGGATAGCTTTCATGGGTATAAGACACATGGGTATATCCGTCAATTTGTATGGATTTTGTTTCAGTCATAATTTCAAAAATGAAGTTGATTAAGCTTCTTTGGTTGATTTAAATTCTGGGTTCAATTGGGTTGGAATAGGCGCATTTGTTTCTTTCCACCAATTTTTTAAGAGTAGTAATAACTCTGCTGTTTTCTCTTTGTTCTGTTCAGCTATATTATTTTTTTCACCAATATCACTTGCTAAATTATACAACTCCAGTTCATTATTTTCAAAGTAATAATGTAATTTCCAATCTCCAACTCTAACAACTGAACCAGGTCTTGTTCTAAATAAAGGGTCTCTATTTTCATTGTTTTTTACCTTGTAAGCTTGAAGATAGATTGGAAAGTGCCAAAACAAAGGCCTTTCTAATATATTTGTTTCCTCTTTTAGAACAGGTAAAATACTATTTCCATCTAGTTTATGTTGGGTAAGATTAATTCCTGCCGCTTCTAATAACGTGGGAAATAAATCCATATTCGTAATTGGAATATCAGAAGTTGTGCTTGCTTTTATCTTGTTTTTCCAAACAAAAAAGAAAGGTTCTCGAATGCCTCCTTCATAATAACTTCCTTTTCCTGCTCTTAAGGGATGTTGATTTGTGATTCCGAATAACCCACCATTATCTGATGTGAAAACGAGCAATGTATTGTCAAGTTTCCCCGCAGTTTTTAAAGCTTCAATTAACAATCCAATATTAGTATCTAAATTTTCAATCATGGTTGCATACCCAGCATTATTTTGTCCATTTGAAGCTTTCTTATGTTCATATTTAGTAAGTAAACTTTTGATTGGTTGTATTGGTGTGTGTACAGCATACGGTGCATAATTCAAAAAGAAAGGTTGTTTTACAGTTGCAATGTGTGCAATAGTTTTTTCCATAATTGCATCTGTCAACTGTGTTTTTTTGCCTGCTTCTAATGTTACATTTTTATAAGGTGGATAATAACTTCTGGGATGCCCATTATTTGCGCCACCTATATTAATATCAAAACCATAACGTAAAGGATCTTTACTAATATGCCATTTTCCTGCATGAATGGTGGTATAGCCTTTTTCTTTTAAAACTTCTGAAATGGTTATGTGTGTGTGTGCTAGAACCGTAGTGTTTTTTATAGGAATCAATTTTCTGTTTTTTGATTTTCCTCTTTCAGAAGATCCAACTGTATAGATATTATGTCGAGTAGTCCATTTACCGGTCATTAAACTAGCTCTACTTGGCGCACAATTGGCAGAAGCAGCATAGCCGTTTGTAAATACTTTTCCTAGTTTTGAAAGTGCGTCAATATTTGGGGTTTCATAATAGCCACTTCCCATATACCCAACATCTTTCCAACCCATATCATCAACATTTATAATGACAATATTTGGCTTTGATTCTGCCTTTTCTTGAGAGCAAGATGAAACAATAAGACTCAATAATAAAAAGGCAACTAGTTGTAGTTTTCTCATTTTTTATTCGATTTGGTTGATTAAATTGATGATAAATAGTGTTTTAAACCATATCAATATATAAGATTCTAAAGATAGATTTTTATATTAATGAGGCAAAATAAAATCAAAAATCAATTTGCTATTTGTTGTATATTTGAACAATGAGTAAAGTCAAAATTATAGAATGTCCACGAGATGCTATGCAAGGAATAAAAACCCATTTTATCTCTACACAAGATAAGGCGGACTATATCAATGCTTTATTGCGTGTTGGTTTTGATACCATAGATTTTGGGAGTTTTGTATCGCCAAAAGCGATTCCGCAAATGCGAGATACTGCTGCAGTACTTTCAAAGCTAGATTTGTCTTCTACAAATAGTAAATTGTTAGCAATTATAGCAAATGTACGTGGAGCAAATGACGCTGCTCAGTTTGAAGAGATTGATTATTTAGGCTATCCTTTTTCTATTTCAGAAAATTTTCAAATGCGTAATACGCATAAAACCATCAATCAATCTATAGAAGCTCTACAAGAAATTTTAGCCATTGCAACCCGATCAAATAAAGAAGTAGTTGCTTATTTATCTATGGGATTTGGAAATCCGTATGGAGATCCTTGGAATGTGGATATCGTAGGCGAGTGGACAGAGAAATTATCAAATATGGGCGTGAAGATTTTATCACTTTCAGATACTATTGGTAGCTCAACTCCTGAAGTGATTGATTATTTGTTCTCTAATTTAATTCCGAAATATCCAGAGATAGAGTTTGGTGCACATTTACATACAACGCCAACTTCTTGGAAAGAAAAAGTAGATGCCGCTTATAAAGCAGGCTGTCATCGTTTTGACGGTGCTATGATGGGTTATGGAGGTTGTCCAATGGCAAAAGACGATTTAACTGGTAATATGCCAACAGAAAAATTATTGTCTTATTTTACATCCCAAAAAGCAGAAACAGGTATCAGACCGATGAGTTTTGAAAGCGCTTATAATGTGGCGATGGATGTTTTTAATCATTAACTAAGATTACCACCTTGAGATTAAGTAAGTCTGTCATCTTGAGCGCAGTCGAAAGGTCTTTTTAATAAATATACACTATGAAATCAATCAAATCTATTCTGTACGTTTTATTTATCTTATTACTGCTGTCATGTTCTAAAGACGATGGTAAAATCGACTTCACTTTTTTACAAGTAAACGACGTTTATGAAATTGCCCCGATACAAAACGGAAAGTTTGGTGGAATGGCACGCGTAGAAACGGTACATCAAGAATTATTAAAAGAAAACCCGAATACCTTATTGGTAATGGCAGGCGATTTTTTAAATCCCTCTTTATTGGGAACTGTAAAATATAATGGAGAGCGAATTAAAGGAAAGCAAATGATTGAAACCATGAATGCCATGAATTTTGATTTGGTTGCTTTGGGGAATCATGAGTTTGATTTAAAAAGTCATGAACTACAAAAGCGCTTGAATGAAAGTACCTTTGAGTGGATTTCTGGAAATGTATTAGAAAACAAAGATGGAAAATTTGCTCCCTTCGCAAAAGTAGAGAACAACCAAAAACATAATGTAAATGACACCTTTATAAAAGAGCTTACAGATGCAGATGGAACTACTATTTCTGTAGGATTTATAAGTGTTTGTATTCCGTCTAATCCACAAGATTTTGTGAAATATCAAGATGTTTTTATGGAAGTAAGAAATGATTATGATCAATTAAAAGACATTGTTGATGTTGTAATTGGATTGACACATGTTAAAATATCTCAAGACAAAAAAATCCTAGAAATGTTGCCAAACATTCCGCTTATTATGGGTGGTCATGAGCATACAAACATGCTTGTGCCAGTAGGAAAATCATTTGTAGCCAAAGCAGATGCCAATGCAAAAACGGCTTATATCCATAGATTTTCTTTTGATAAGAAAACGAAGAAAGCAGTTGTAACATCTGAGTTAAAAGAGATCAATGAAGCAATTGTTGCAGATACAAGGGTAGGAGCCATAGTAGATAAATGGCAAGTGATTTTAAAAACAAAAATAAAAGAGATTATTAAAAACCCAGATGCAGTTATTTATACAGCAAAAACTCCATTAGATGCAAGAGATAAACAAATTAGAAGCACCCAAACCAATATGGGAGATTTGATAACCAAATCCATGTCTTTCGCTTTTGACAGCAACGTAGATTGTGCCTTGGTAAATGGAGGATCTATTAGAATCGATGACGAATTAGCAGGTGCAGTTACAGCAGTTGATATTTTTAGAGTACTGCCTTATGGTGGCGCGATCTTAAAAGTAAAAATAAAAGGACATTTATTGCAAAAAGTACTTGAGTATGGTGTGAATGCAGCTGGAACTGGTGCGTATTTACAACGCTATAATGCTAAAAAAGTTGATGGAAACTGGTTGGTGAATGCTAAAAAAATCACCCCATCTAAAACCTATACAGTTGCCTTTTCTGATTACCTTTTAAAAGGATTCGACATTCCTTTTTTATCAGATAAAAGCAAAGGTGTTCTTTCTATTTACACCCCAAAAGGAACCCAAACCGCTGCTGATATCCGCAAAGCGGTAATTTCTTATCTAAAAACATTATAGCTAAATATAAGTATTTCAAATACTTAGGTTTTTATCCTTGTTTTTATTTAAAATAGTTCTAAATAAACTTTTTTTATTCTATTTGGGTGTGTATTTTTGCGGCATAAATAAATACTATTTTAAATCAATCTAAATAAAAATGAAAAGAATTTTATTCTTTGCTTTCGCTAGTTTATCGTTAGGACTAGGAGCACAGACCTCTAAAGACAGTATTACAAATCCACAAAATCAAGTGAATGCTGCACAGCAATTATTAGCATCAAACCTAAACCAAAAAGGGTTAACTATTGGTGGTTATGCAGAAACCCATTACAACAGAGCAACCGGAAAAAATGCAAAGTTAGATGTACACAGAATGGTCCTTTTATTAGGATATAAATTTAATGACAGAACACAATTCATCACCGAATTAGAGTTTGAGCACGTTAAAGAGATTTATGTAGAGCAAGCTTTTATCCAATACAGCTTAACAGATAACGTAAACTTAAGAGCTGGTTTAATGTTGGTGCCTATGGGAATTGTAAATGAATACCATGAGCCAACAACGTTTAATGGAGTAGAAAGACCAAGTATGGACAAATCTATTGTTCCTTCTACTTGGAGAGAAATTGGATTGGGCCTTTCTGGTAGGTATAATGATGCCTCTTTACGTTATCAAATATATATGTTTAATGGTTTCACTTCTAAAAATGGAAGTAAATTATTAGGTGGCTCTAACGGATTAAGAAACGGAAGACAAAAAGGAGCAGAATCTACCATGAACAGTGTAAACTTTGCTGGTAAATTAGATTATTACGGATTGCCAGGATTGCGTTTAGGATTGTCTGGATACGTTGGAAGAACACAATCTGACAAGTCTATTGAAGATCTTGATGGAGCAGATGTTGGTGTAGCAATGATTGGTTTAGATGCACGTTATGCTAAAAAACGTTTCTCTGCAAGAGGACAGTTTATCCACGCAAGTATTACAGATAGTGATGCATACAATACCTATTATGGTTCTGATTTAGGAAGCGCATTACAAGGTTGGTATGTAGAAACAGCTTATAACTTATTATCTCAAGACAAAGAAGAGCAATTAATTGGTTTTGTACGTTATGAAGATTTTAATACACATGCTACAACAGCTGGGAATTTAGCACAAAACTTAAGCTATGATAGAAGCGAATGGACATTTGGGTTTACGTATAAAGTAGCACCAGGAGCAGCTTTTAAAGCAGATTATCAATTTAAGAACAATGCCGTTGCAGGTTCTGAAACAATAAAACAATTAAACTTAGGATTTGGAATCTGGTTCTAAGAAAAACAATGTGTAATTACTACAAGCTAGTATAAGGTGAAAACTTTGTGCTAGCTTTTAGTGTTACATAAAAAAGAACCACTTATTTTTGTAGTATGATTTTAAAAAGAGCTTTTAGTATTATTTTACTGTTGATGTCAGTTCAGTTACATGCTTTTCAGTTGTCAAAATCGATTACTAAAAAGGTTCAAAAAGAACTGGTAAAGACGTTTGGTGATAAAGAACTGATCTTAGAAACAATTGCTATTACTGATGAGGTGAGTGCAAAACTGTATCAGAAAATAAAAAACAACACGCTTTTTAAAATCATTCAAAAAGAACAAATAATCGGCTATGCTTATATTGATAAAGCACCAAGTAAAACAGATGCATTTGATTATTTAATTATCATTGATACAAACCTTATTATCAAAAAAACGAAAGTTTTAATTTATAGAGAAGATTACGGCGGTGAAATTGGAAGTAAACGCTGGTTAAAACAGTTTATAGGAAAATCTTCATCAGATAATTTAAAGTATGAAAGAGAAATTATAGCAATATCTGGAGCAACCATTTCTGCGCGTTCTATGACCATTGCCATAAATACCTTTTTAAAAAACCTTTTTGTACTTAAACAACAACATATTTTATAATGCAGCTACACGGAATCATATCGCAATTTCCTAAAGAAGTAAAAGGCTTATTAATTGCTTTTATTATTTGCTTAAGTATTGGGTTTTACTCAGGAATTCGTTTTGTAAATGATACCAGTAATTCAAACCCCCAGGGAATTGAGGAGCGGTATTTAGGGAATGAAGATGTGGAAGATGCAACCGTAATGAAATTCAAAAAAAGTAGAGGAGAAGTAATGACCATGGTACACAACCATATCTTATCGCTTTCTGTGATCTTTTTTCTGTTAGGCGGAATCTTATCTACTACAGGTATTAATAAGAAATTAAAATCATTTTTAATGATAGAGCCTTTTGTATCCATCCTATGTACTTTTGGTGGAATCTATTTTATGTGGACAGGCATTGTTTGGATGAAATATATTATTATGCTTTCAGGGGTATTTATGACTTTGACATTTGTAGTCTCTACGCTATTAATTCTTTTAGGATTAAGATCTCCTAGGGCCTCTTAAGTGCCTTAGTTTCCATTTTATTTTGTTACTTTGAGTAATGATAAATTACTGCATAAAAAAAAGATACCATATTTTTTACGGTATCTCTTTAGTCTGTAAATGTTAAGTAGGGGTTAATTTATTAATGTGAATTTTCTTTCTAATTTGGTTGTTGAACTTCCTCCTATAAAAACTTTATAATCGCCTGGTTCGATAACAAAATCTCCATTATTATTGTAATAACCAAGTGTTTCTTTGTTTAAATTAAAATGAATAGTTTTTGTTTCTCCAATTTTTAACGCTGTAAGTTCAAAACCTTTTAATTCTCTTACAGGTCTTGTTATGCTAGCAACAAGGTCTCTTATGTATAGTTGTACAACCTCTTTACCGTCATAATTTCCTGTATTGGTTACATCTATAGATAATTTAATCGTGTCATTTATAGAATATATACTTTCTTTTAAATTGAAATTACTATACTCAAAAGTAGTATAACTTAAACCATGTCCAAAAGGATAAAGTGGTGTGTTTTTTACATCTAAATAGTGGGACCAAAATACATTGTTATCTTTATCTATAGGTCTTCCAGTGTTTTTGTAGTTGTAATAAATTGGAATTTGACCTACATTTCTAGGGAAAGTCATAGGTAGTTTTCCACTGGGGTTGTAGTCGCCATAAATTACTTGTGCAACGGCGTTACCAGTTTCAGTTCCAAGTTGCCATGCTTCAACAATGGTCGGAATATTTTCTGCTGCCCATTCAATAGCAAGAGGCCTTCCATTGTTTAAAACCAGCACAATATTTTTGTTTACTTTGTAGATCTCCTCTAGTAACTCTTGTTGTAATCCAGGTAAATCTAATTTGGTTCTACTTCTTCCTTCTCCACTTTGAAAACCATGTTCACCGAGCACCATAACTACAACATCCGCTTTTTTTGCAGTGCTAATAGCATCTTTAAACTCGCTTCTATCAGTAGTGTTTATGTTTACATGCTTAATAAACTCAGTATTACCTATACTTACGTCAGTTCCTTTCTTATAAGTTAAACTGTTTCCTGTATATTTTTTCATCCCTTCTAAAACAGAAATAGCGCTATTGTTGTCTGAAGCAATACGCCAGCTACCTAATGGACTATTACTGTCGGCAGCCAAAGCTCCTATTAAGGCAATTTTTTGACCTTCTTTTTTTAGTGGTAGTAATTGTGTGCTGTTTTTTAAAAGAACAATAGATTTTTTTGCCATATCCAATGCAGCTGCTCTATGAGCTGGATTTCCAATGTTATTTTTTTCATTTTCAAGATTACAATATTTGTATGGATCATCAAAGAGTCCTAATTCAAATTTTACACGCAAAATTCTCTTTACAGCATCATCAATAATAGATTCTTTAACTGCCCCCTCCTTAACTAAACGTACCAATTCATTAATATAAACATAGCTTTCCATATCCATGTCAGAACCTGCATTTGCAGCAAGTATTGCCGCTTCTTTTTTGTTTTTTGCGTGGCCCCAGTGTATCATTTCAGTAATTGAAGCCCAATCAGATACAACAAAACCATTGAAATCCCATTTTCCTTTTAAAATATCTCTTTGTAAGTATGAATTTCCTGTTGCTGGAACACCATTTAATTCATTAAAAGCATTCATAAATGTTTTAACATCAGCATCTACAGCAGCTTTAAACGGAGGAAACACGATGTTATGAAGTGTTGAAGTTCCAATGTCTACTGTATTGTATTCTTTACCGGCTTCTGAAAATCCATATGCAGCAAAATGTTTTGCACAAGCCGCAATTGTATTTGGTGCTGATAAATCATCTCCCTGAAAACCTTTTATTCTGGCAACAGCAATAGCACTACCTAAAAATGGGTCTTCACCAGCGCCTTCCATAACTCTCCCCCAACGTGGATCTCTAGAGATGTCTACCATAGGAGCAAATGTCCAGTTGATACCTGAAGCTGAAGCTTCAATGGCAGCAATTCGAGCAGATTTTTCTAGCGCCGTTAAATCCCAACTAGCAGCTTCAGCTAAAGGAATTGGACTAAGGGTTTTGTAACCGTGAATCACATCAAACCCAATAATTAAAGGAATTCCAAGTCTAGATTCTTCTACGGCTATTTTTTGTACTTTTCTAACCTCTTCAGCTCCTCTTACATTAAGCATAGAGCCTATATAGCCCATTTTTAGATGTTCATATTTTAATTCTGCATTTCCTTCTTCTGGAGCAGGGCCAGTTACATCCCAAAAACCATTATATTGATTCATTTGCCCCACTTTCTCTTCAATTGTCATTAAACTTAAAAGGGAGTCTACTTTTTCTTCTAGTATTTGTTCTTTGATACCAATCATACTACTATTGTTCTTTTTATCAAAACATCCATAAAGAACAATAATTAAACAAATAGCAATTATGTGTTTTATGTGTTTCATATTTTTTGTTTTGGGTTGAAATTTTAAAAGGTAAAAGTAAATTAAAGACAGAATAATTAGTATGCGAAAATCATCAATTGTTAGTATTATTTTTAATTTTGCTGTTTTATATTGTTAAAAGTGACAAAATAGTACTATAGTACTTTTTGAATTCCGTTAAATTCGTGTTTGAATTCGCTAGGAGTGCATTTTTTTATTTTCTTAAACATTCTGTTGAAGTTTGCGATATTATTAAAACCGCATTTATATCCGATTTCGCCAATACTCAAATCGGTTTCTATCAAGAGTCTTGTGGCGAAACTAACTCTAGTGTTGTTAATGTAGGATACAAATGTTTTTCCTGTTCTTTTTTTGATAAACCTATTAAATGAAACAGGGCTCATGTTTACGAGTTCAGAAATTTCATCTAGAGAAATTTTTCGATGAAAATTTTCTTGTACATATTCATATACTTTTTTTATCTTGTCACTGTTTTCGAAATTACTAGAGCTTGAGAATGAGGTGGATAAGGCTCTTTGGTTTCTGGAAATGGATAAGTCGTGTAAAATAGAGATAAATTCTAAAAAGTAATCTATACCTGATAGCTTTGGGAGGTTCATTAACCTGTGCATGACGTCTTTAGTTACTTTTTCAGAAAATAAAACTCCATGAATAGAATTATTAAATAAATCTCTAATAGATTTAAAAACTCTTCTAGATAGTAGTTTTTCATCCAATAAATCATTGTGTATATGAATGGTTACTTCATGAATTTCCTTACTTTTACATTCGTGTAATTCCCAGCAATGAGGGAGATTTGGACCAACTAAAACAAGTTCGTATTCGCCAATTGTTTCCATGTGGTCACCGATTATTCGTCTAACTCCTGCGCCTTTATAGATGAGGTTTAATTCATATTCTGGGTGAAAATGAATTGGAAAATCAAAGTTATCTTTAACGCGATAATAAGACAAAAAACTATCTGTAGGTGATAGTTGAGTAATCTCTCTATGTATGTTTATGTCCATAATTTGTGTAAATTTGTATCAATGATATAAAAAATATATTAATAAATGACAAAAAACTATTAATTATTAGTTAATAAAGTATATAGGTTTGTAAAAAGTAAATTAACTTTTATTTAACAAAAACTTTAAATTAATTATCGAATCATGAAAAATAATTTTTCACAAAAGTTGTTACTTGTTTTTTCTTTTTTATTATGTAGTTTTTCTTATGGTCAAAACCTTAAAGGAACTGTCTCTGACAGTTTTGGTGAATTGCCAGGAGTGAACATTATAGTAAAGGGAACAACAAACGGCACAACTTCAAAGTTAGACGGATCTTATGTTCTAACAAATGTAAAACCTACAGATGTTATTGTTTTTAGTTATTTAGGCTATAAAACACTAGAAATTGGCGTTGAAGGAAAAAACGTATTAAATGTTATCCTAATAGAGGACACAAACAGTTTAGATGAAGTGGTAGTTGTTGGCTATGGTACAAAAAAGAAGAGCTTGGTAACAGGTGCAATCTCAAGTATTGATAGTAAACAAATTAAAAGCTCTTCGAATCAAAGAGTTGAACAGGTATTACAAGGAAGAACATCTGGTGTAACGGTATCTTCTTCTTCAGGATCACCTGGTTCTGGTGCTAAAATTAGAATTCGTGGAGCGGGTTCAAGTGGAAATTCAAACCCTTTATATATAGTTGATGGAATGAAAACTTCCTCTATAGCAAGTATTGCTCCTGCAGACATTGCTAATATAGAGATTTTGAAGGATGCAGCATCAGCAGCTATTTATGGAACTGAAGGCGCAAATGGGGTTGTAATTGTAACAACAAAAAAAGGTAAAATTGGTGGATTAAAAGTTGGCTTCAATTCTCAATTTGGAGTGCAATTTGTGAATTCAAAAATGAAATTAATGGATGCTTCACAATTTGTTACTTATATGAATGAAGCTGGTCAGTCTGGTGTTGTTGATAATGGTTATGATACAAATTGGATTGAAGAAACATTTACTCCTGCAGCCATGAAAAGATATGATCTAAACCTTTCTGGAGCAACAGAGAAAACTTCTTATTATACTTCGTTTTCTCATCTAAACCAAGATGGTGTGGTTGGTAAGAAGAATTCATCTTTTAAGCGTACAAATTTTAGAATGAATTTTAAATCTGATATTACTAAATGGTTAGAAGTTGGTGTAAATACAACCTATTCTTCTTCAGACAAAAATGGAGTTCAAGAAAATAGTGATACCAGAGGTGTCATTCAAAACATGTTAATTATTGACCCTTTAACACCTGTGTTTTATCCTGAAGGTCAAGTTCCACAATCTGTAATAGATAACGCTACCGATAATAATGTACCTTTATTAACAGATGCAAATGGAAATGTATATGGATACCCAAGCTATTCTACAGGTGAAGTAATTAATCCTGTTGCCTATGCAAATGGAATAAATAGAACCACAGTGGATGCAAGTCAAATTTTACTATCTACATATCTAAAATTCAAAATATATAAAGGATTGACTTTTACTACTAGATATGGTTTTGAAAAAGGAAAATGGGATACCAGAAACATGATCAATCCATATTATGTTTCTTCAGAAGCGGCGAACACAAGTTATACTGGGTCTCAAACGGTATTTGAATCTAAAAAATGGTTGTGGGAAAATTTCGCATCATATACTAGATCTTTTGAGGAACATAACTTCACCTTATTGGCAGGATATTCTGCTGAAAACACACGAGGAAATACATTGATTTCAAGGAGTGGGTCTGCATCTGTTGATAGCTTTACAGGTTTCGATTTTGACTTGCCAGAATTCAATAGTCAAATTAACAATATCATTCCTAGACCAGATAATATGGTATCTATGTTTGCGAGGTTGTCTTATGATTTTTCAGGGAAATATTTATTTGAAGCTTCACTACGTAAAGATACTTCAGACAAGTTTCCAACAGCAAATAAATCAGGAGTGTTTCCTGCAGTATCTGCTGGTTGGGTAGTCTCTAAAGAAGATAATTGGAAAGAGGATGCTAAAATAAATTATTTAAAACTAAGAGGAAGTTGGGGGCAGAACGGAAGTAGAAGCAACTTAAATGGTAATTCAGATAAAACTTTTATTGTGCAAAATATAGGTGGACTTCCAATAGATTATTTAGGCCATATTGGAGCTCAAATTACTGGATATGCGAATCCTAATTTAGTTTGGGAAACCTCTGAACAATTAGATTTAGGAGTGGATTTAAGAGCTTATAGTAATAAACTTAATTTTTCTGTTGATTATTATAAGAAAACAACAAGAGATGCTATTGTTTCTAACGGAGCTTTAATTACTCCTGGGTCTGCAGGCTTTGTATCAAACGAATTTAATGCAGGAACTATTGAAAATAAAGGATTTGAATTTGAGTTAGGATATAATGATGTTACTGAAAATGGATTAAGGTATGCTTTCAATGCGAATCTATCTACATTAAAAAATACAGTAACAAAAATTTTATATGTTCCAGAAGGGACGTCATTAACTGGTGCAGGAGCACCTCAGAATTCAGATGGAGTTACTAGGTTATCTCAAGGGTTACCATCATGGTATTTTTATGGATATAAAACAGATGGTATAAATCCAGCAACTGGAGAAATTAACTTTGTGGATACCAATGGAGATAACAAGGTGGATAGTAGTGATAAAACCATGATTGGTTCACCACATCCAGATCTGTTATTTGGAGGGAACATAAACTTAGGATATAAAGGGTTTGATTTTAATTTACAGTTTCAAGGTTCTATTGGAAATGATATTATGTCTACCTATCATCAACCTTCTCGTCCAATTACAAATAAACCGTTGCATTTTTATACTGAAAGATGGCAAGCACCCGGAGATGATGCTAGCTTCCCTGGAGCTGCGAATGTAATCTCATCTTATGATACAGATTTAATGGTAGAAAATGGTTCGTTTATGAGAATTAAACAAATTCAATTTGGATATACGTTGCCAGTGAAATTTGCCGAAAAAATTAAAGTAAAGAATTTACGCATGTATTTGTCACTTGATGATTATTTCACATTTACAAAGTATAAAGGCTTGGATCCTGAGATTGGAAACTTTGGGTTTAACTCAATAGGAATAGATAGAGGGTTTTATCCTACAGCTGCGAAAACTGTTTTCGGAGTATCAATAGACTTTTAATAAAATAAAACATCAATATATCATGAAAAAAATATTTTTACCACTCATTGTAATCTCTTTTTTAGGAATTTTAGCCTGTAGCGAAGATTTTACTACGAACTTAAGGCCTGATGTCCAGGATCTAGAATCGTTCTTCCTAGAAGAAGAAAATGTTGAATCGGCAGTTATAGGTATTTACGATTTAATGCAGTATAATTATAGTAGAGATTGGCACAGTGCCTTCTTTGTAAAGTTATTACCTGGTGATGATGCGAATTGTGCAGGCGGAAACGCAGGAGATCAATCTCAATTACAAGACATTGATGATTATGTGAATGTTTCGACCTCAAATGCATCTATTGCAAGTGTTTGGGACCTTTTTTATAGAACCATTGCGCTATCTAATTTGGTAATTACAAACATTGAAGGATCTTCTTTGGCTAATAAAGACAGAGCTATAGCTGAAGCAAAATTTATGAGAGCTTGGTGCTATTTTGAATTAACTACAATGTTTGGAGATGTACCATTACGTTTGTCTGTTCCAACAACTACGGAAGAGTTTGGTTTGAAAAAATCATCAAGAGCAGATGTGTATGCACAAATTGAAAATGATTTAACAGTTGCTATTGAAAATTTACTTGAAAAAAATGCCACAGAAAACTTTAGAGTTTCAAAAGGAACTGCGAAAGCGTTGATGGGGAAAGTATTGGTTTTTCAAGAAAAATATTCAGCAGCCATTCCATTTTTAGAGTCTGTAATTTTAGACCCTTCACATGATTTAGAAGCGGCTCCTGGTGATGTTTGGAGTGTTCATAAAGAATTTGGAGTAGAATCTTTATTCGAATTAGGATATATCTCAACTACCGCAAGAGATTGGGGAAATATAGCTTGGGGTGGTCGTAATGAAAGTAACTTACATATTCAGTTAATGGGACCACGTGGTGATGGTATATTCGATGTTGCTGCTATCGGTTTATTAAATGGTTGGGGTTTCAATTTACCGACTAGTAAATTAGCAGCTGCTTTTACAGCTTCTGGTGATATCGATAGAAAGAATGCAACATTAATGATAGAAGCTGATTTAATTACTGCTGGCGGTGGAGTTGATCAATCTGCAGCACCTGGTGGAGTTGTTTGGGATTATGAAGGAGCGATTAGAGTAAAATATTCTACTAAATCAGAAGATACAAGTGTTGATGGTGTACGTGAATTAAATTATAGTACTAATTTTAGATTATTCAGATATGCAGAAATGTTATTATTAGCTGCTGAAGCTTATAACAAAGCGGGGCAAGATGATGCTGCTAGAACTGAATTGAACAAAGTAAGAGTAAGAGCAGGGTTAACACCAGTGAGCACTTCATTAACTGGTAACGATTTGTTTGAAGCTATTGTAAATGAAAAATTCTTAGAATTGGCTCATGAAGGGCAACGTTTTTGGGATTTAGTTCGTTGGGGTAAAGCGTCAACTGAATTAGCAGGAACTGGATATTCATCTAAAAATGACCTATTCCCAATTCCAATTACTGAGATTGATAAAAATTCTGAATTGACGATTGCAGATCAAAATCCAGGATACTAATTGTTTTATTGTGAAACAAACATATTGAATTTGAATTAATTATAAAGCAGTATGAATATTCGTACTGCTTTATTAATTTTAAACGCAATACAAATTATAATTTATGAAATATAAGGGGCTCTTTTTTGTGATAGTAATTTTTTTTATTGGATGCATTTCTAATGGAGATTCGGATAAAAAAACACCTGTATTTACTAAAACTAATTCGTCAGATACAGGGATTTATTTTAGGAATCAATTAACAGAAACAGATTCCTTAAATTATTTTAAATACACCTCCATTTATATGGGAGGCGGAGTCGCTGTTGGAGATATTAATAATGATGGTCTGATCGATATATTCTTTACAGGAAATCAGGTAGAAAATAAATTGTATCTGAATAAAGGGGATTTTCAATTTGAAGACATCACAAAAAGTGCACATATTTCTGGTGACCAAAGATGGTATACCGGTGTAACCATGGTAGACATCAATAATGATGGGTTTTTAGATATCTATTGTGCTGTTGCAGGAAAGGATGGACTAAAAAACAACCAATTGTTTGTCAATAATAGAGACAATACGTTTTCAGAAAAAGCAAAAGAATATGGGATAGACGATATTGGAAACTCCGTACAATCTACATTTTTTGATTACGATAATGATGGCGATTTAGACTTGTATGTTGCCAACTATCCGATGGCACATCCATCTACTTCAAACATGGTGTATAAAAACAGAATGTTGCATGTAAATGACATTGAATCTGATAAACTTTATAGAAATGATGGACATTTTTTTACAGATGTTTCTAAAGAATCAGGAGTAAAGAATTATAGCTTTTCACTGGGAGTTGTGGCTGCCGATGTAAATAATGATGGCTGGCAAGATTTATATGTCTCAAATGACTATAGTATTCCGGATTTCTTTTACTTAAACAACCAAGATGGTACTTTTAAGGAAGTAGTGAAAGAAGCAACTTCTCAAACTTCTTTTTACGGAATGGGAATTGATATTGCCGATTTTAATAATGATGGCTTACTTGATATCTTCCAAGTAGATATGGATTCTAATAACAATCGACGTCAGAAAGCCAACATGGCTAGCATGAATCCTAGGCTTTTTTTTGAAACGGTTTTCTACGGATTTCATTACCAATACATGCACAATTGTTTGCAATTAAATTCAGGATATACTACTAATAATGACGTACCCGTTTTTTCTAATATTTCACGTCTCTCTGGAACTTCTTCAACAGATTGGAGTTGGGGACCTGTATTTGCAGATTTTGACAACGATGGCTTCAAAGACTTATATGTTACCAATGGAACAAGAAGAGAAGTAAACAACAAAGATTTTTTTAAAAAAATAGGAAAAAAAGAATTTGATTCGTTCTCCTTTTTAGAAAAAACAAAAATGATCCCTTCAGAAAAGATAGACAATTTTATGTTTAAAAATAAAGGAGGATTGACTTTTGAACGTGTAAATAAAGAATGGGGATTAGAAGATAAAGGGTTTTCAAATGGAGTGGCTTATGCCGATTTAGATAATGATGGCACCTTAGAAATCATCACAAATAATATTGATAATGAAGCAACCATTTTTAAAAATAATGGCGTAAAAGACGCGAATTATATCGCCCTAAAATTTAAAGGAACTGATAAAAATAAATTTGGATTAGGAACTCGTGTATATGTATACAGTAATAACCAAATTCAAATGCAAGAACTCACACTTACTAGAGGATTTCAGTCTTCAGTAGCTCCTGAATTGCATTTTGGTCTCGGAACAACCATAACAATAGACTCGATAAAAGTTGTATGGCCAGATAGACAAGTTCAGTTGATTAAGAATATAAATGCCAACAAAGTACTAACAGTTTCTTATGTAGAATCGAGCTTGAAAACAATTCTTGAAAAGAAAAATGTAACAACACTTTTCTCTTCAGAAATTTCAACGTTTCCAAAACATAAACATATAGAAAACGAAAAAAATGATTTTGATACCCAGCTATTGCTGCCTCATAAAATGTCAACCTTAGGACCAGCTATTGCTGTAGAAGACATCAATAATGATGGACTTCAAGATTATTTTATTGGAGGTTCTTTTGGAAATCCAGCCAGTATGTATGTGCAAAAAGGAAATTCATTTATAAAAACTGCAATTCCAAACATAGTAAAGGATCGATTGTCTGAAGACGTGGGTGCTCTATTTATTGATGCCGATGCCGATGGAGATCAAGATTTATATGTGGTAAGTGGTGGCTATGAATATGCACAAAACTCATCCTTCCTACAAGATAGATTGTATGTAAATGATGGCAAAGGGAATTTTAGTAAAACAAATGATGCACTACCTAAAATGCTTACCAGTGGCTCGAAAGCTTATGCACTAGATTATAACAATGATGGGAAGCAAGATCTTCTTGTTTTGGGAAGACAAGTTCCAGGAAAATATCCAATGGCAGCCTCTTCATATATGTTAAAAAATGAGTCTAAAAATGGGCGTGTTTCTTTTAAGAACACAACCAGTTCGGTAGCTCCTTTTTTCAAGGAGTTGGGAATGGCTACCAGTGCAATAATAACAGATTTTAACAACGATAATTGGCAAGATATTATCATTGTTGGAGAATGGATGTCTATTAAAATATTTCAGAATAACAACGGTGTATTTACAGATGTATCTGAGAAGTTAGGAATAAACAAGAAAACTACTGGCTGGTGGTGGAGTATCAATCAAGGTGATTTTGATAACGATGGTGATATGGATTATATCATTGGAAACAACGGATTAAACTATAAATACAAAGCAACAGAATCGGAAACTTTTGATATATATGTCAACGATTTTGATAAAAATAACAAAGAAGATATTGTTCTGAGTTATTATAATGAAGGAAAGCAATACCCAGTTAGAGGAAGACAATGCTCTGCTCAGCAAATTCCGGGATTAAAAAATAAATTTAAAAATTACGATCAATTTTCTAATGCGACTTTAGTAGATGTGTATGGTAAGAAAAACCTAGAGAACGCACTGCATTATCAGGTACAATCATTTGCAAGTATTTATTTAGAGAATAAAGATGGGGTATTTGTCATTCACAAATTGCCTATAGAAGCTCAAGTGTCAAGTATCAATCAAATTTTGGTAGCAGATTATGACAAAGACGGAAATTTAGACGCAATTGTAGCAGGTAATCTTTACAATTCTGAAGTGGAAACACCAAGAAATGATGGTAGTTATGGTCTCTTCTTAAAAGGAGATGGAGCTGGTAGTTTTAACCCAATAACATCAAATAATAGTGGATTTTATACCGCAGGTAATGTGAAAGATATGGCCACAATTACAATACAAAACCAAGCTTATATTATTTCTGTTAAGAATAATGACTACCTACAATTTATTAAAATCAATTACTAAAGTATGTTAAGTTCATATTCATTTTTAGACTTTACAGTCTTGGACACAATTGCAATGAAAAATACTCAAAAATTTTTACTACTTATCACGGTGCTATTTATGTTCGCTTGTACTTCAAATAAATATAAAACATTAGTAGCAGATTTGGAATATAGAATTCCTTCTAGTTTAGGTGAAGGTGCTTTTTGGAACTATAAAACACAAGAGTTGTATTGGATAGATATTGAAGGTAAGCAGTTACATATGTATCATCCAGCAACAAAAAAAAATAGAACAATTCAGATGCCAAGTAAGATTGGTACTGTTGTTCCTTCAGAAAAAGAAGGAAATGCAATAGTGGCACTGTCAGATGGAATCTATATGGTAAACCTAAATACGCATACATTAGAATTGCTGTCTGATGTAGAAGCAACGGTTATAGAAAATCGTTTTAACGATGGTAAATGCGATCCTAATGGAAACCTTTGGGTAGGCTCTATGCATTTAGAACAAAACCAAGCGAATGCGAAACTGTATAAAGTGGCGGCTGATGGAACTACCGAAGCTATGCTTGATCAAGTAACTATATCTAACGGAATTGTTTGGACTAAAGACGGAAAAACCATGTATTATATAGATACGCCAACTGGAGTTATTAGGGCATTCGATTTTAGCCTTGAAGACAGTACGATTTCCAATGAGAGAATTGCGGTAAAGGTTAATCCTAAATATGGATATCCAGACGGAATGGCCATTGATGAAAATGACATGCTTTGGGTTGGAATGTGGAATGGAAATGCAGTGATTCAGTTCGATCCTAAAACAGGTGAATTCATCTCAAAAATAGAAGTGCCTGCACACAATGTTACTTCTTGTGCTTTTGGAGGTGAAAATTTGGAAATACTTTACATCACTTCTGCGAGCATAGACATGAATTTGGAAGAGCATAAAAAATATCCATTGGCAGGCTCTGTATTTAAAGTAAATCCAGGGGTAAAAGGAGTGAGAAGTAGTTTTTTTAACAAAAAAATGAAGCCAGAAAACAACATAAAAACGCTGAAAAATGATGAATAAATCAAAGTTAACTGCCATGAGTTTAGTCATTGCCTTGTTTCTTGTTTCTTGTGCTAAAAACAAAGTTTCTATAGACAAAACAACGCAAAAAGTGTCTCAGCTAATGGCTAAAATGACACTCGAAGAAAAGATCGGGCAATTAAATTTACGTGGTACTTCTAGCCGAGTAAAAGGAGCATTACCTGAAGCTTTAAAACAAGCTGTGAGAGACGGAAAGATCGGTGCTTTTTTAAATGTAATGAACAAATCATTTGTGGCTGAGTTGCAAAAAATAGCCGTCGAAGAAAGTCCGAATGGAATTCCATTGCTATTCTCAAGAGATGTCATTCACGGATTTAAAACAATATTTCCAATTCCACTTGGTCTTGCCGCTTCTTGGGATGTAGAAGTGGCAGAAAGTTCATCTCGTGTAGCTGCGATTGAAGCGTCTTCTTATGGAGTACGTTGGACTTTTGCTCCGATGTTAGATATTGCTAGAGATAGCAGATGGGGACGTATCGCAGAGTCGCCTGGTGAAGATCCATTCTTAGCAGCGCAATTGGCAAAGGCCTATGTAAATGGATTTCAGGGAGATCGGTTGTCAGATCCTACAAGTTTGATTGCTTGTGCCAAACATTTTATTGGGTATGGTGCCGCTATTGGAGGAAGAGATTACAATACTGCAACTATCAATAAAGAACTATTACAAAATATATATATGCCTCCTTTTAAAGCTGCTATAGATGCTGGAGCACAAACGGTGATGACCGCTTTTAATGAAATAAATGGAATTCCGGCTTCTGGTGATAAAAAATTGTTGACAGGCATTTTAAGAAAACAATTAGGCTTTGACGGTTTTGTGGTAAGTGATTGGAATTCGATAACCGAGATGATCCCACATGGATTTGCAGCAAACGAAAAGCATGCCGCTGAAATAGCCATTAATGCAGGTTTAGACATGGAGATGACCAGTGCCTCTTACGAAAAACATCTCAAAGAATTGATCAACGAAGGTAAGATAACAATCAAACAATTAGACTTTTTAGTAGCGAATATTTTACGCGTAAAATTTCGTATGAATTTGTTTGAAAACCCTTTTGTTCCTGAAGAACATACAGGTAATTTATATGCGCCAAAACATCTCGAATTGGCCAAAAAAGCAGCGATAAAAAGTACTGTCCTTCTAAAGAACAACAATAATATGCTGCCTTTAAACAAAACAAGAACAGTCGCCATTATTGGTCCTTTGGCAAATAAACCAAGAGAACAATTAGGAACCTGGAGTTTTGATGGAGATAAAAATCATACCGTAACACCAGTAACTGCTTTTACAAAAGAGAACAGATCTTTTCATTTTGTAGAAGGATTGAATTATAGTAGAGATAGGTCTTCCAAAAATTTTAAAAAGGCCATAGCCGTGGCTGAAAAATCGGATGTTGTGCTGTTTTTTGGAGGAGAAGAAGCAATTTTATCTGGAGAAGCGCATAGCAGAGCAGATATTAGTTTACCAGGAGCGCAAGAACAATTGATAAAAGCACTGGCCAAAACAGGAAAACCAATTGTACTAATAATTATGGCAGGTAGGCCAATAAGTTTGTCAAATATCATACATGAAGTGGATGCAGTTATTATGGCATGGCACCCTGGAACTATGGGTGGATCTGCTTTGCATGATATACTATATGGTGATGCTGAACCTGGAGGTCGACTACCAGTAACTTGGGTAAAAACAGCAGGGCAATTGCCTTTGTTTTACAATCATAAAAATACAGGAAGACCAGCAAAACCATCAGAGTTTGTACATATTGATAGCATTCCAATTGGAGCTTGGCAAAGCTCATTGGGGAATACCTCTCATTATTTAGATGCTGGCTATACACCACATTTCCCTTTTGGGTATGGTTTAGGCTATACCAAATTTGCATATTCAAATTTAAAAATGTCCTCTAAAAAAATGACTGATAAAGAGTCCTTGACCGTTAGAGTAACTGTGAAAAATACAGGAGATAGAACTGGTGAAGACTTGGTACAACTGTATGTACAAGATCTTGTAGGATCTATAACCAGACCCGTAAAAGAATTAAAAGGGTTTCAGAGGGTTTCGTTAGAACCAGGAGCACAAACAGAAGTTGAATTCAAAATTTCTGTTGAAGATTTAAAATATTACAATAGTGATTTAACCTATGGAGTAGAACCTGGGGAATTTAATATTTGGGTTGGGCCACATTCAGCAACTGGCTTAAAATCGAGTTTTAGATACGAGTAACTAGAGTTTGAACCTCAGAACAGGTATTCTAATAGGTGAAAACTTTTTTAAATAATAGTATAGTTATCGTACATTGGGAAATCAACAACAGCATAAAGTATAAAAAATAGAAAATAGATAGAGATATGAATCAAAACAACAAATTATCCCTTAAAGAAAAAATAGGTTATGCTTTTGGTGACGGGGCTGCTAATATTGCTTGGCGAGGAGTAGCTACCTTTCTTTTTATTTTTTACACAGATGTCTTTGGATTAAACCCTGCAACTGTCGGAATATTATTCTTAGTAGCTCGTTTTAGCGATGGTATTAGTGATGTGATAATGGGGGTTGTAGGGGATCGTACGAAAACAAAGTACGGAAAATTCAGACCATGGATTCTCTGGACAGCAATTCCTCTTGCTGTAGTTTTATCATTATTATTTACAACACCCGACCTTAGTGATTCTGGAAAAATTGCTTATGCTTATGTAACATATATCTTTTTTACACTTATTTATACCGCTAATAATATTCCTTATGGCGCATTAATGGCTGTTATGACTGGCGATGATAAAGAAAGAATAAGTATAGGTTCGTTTAGAATGGTTGGTGCTTTTGGAGGAGGAATGTTGGTCCAAGGAGCCTTACTTTTTTTAGTAGCATATTTTGGAAATATCGACCCAAATATAGAGGTAAATAGAATCTCAGAAGACAAATTTAATGTGGTAGTTACTTCAACTCAAGATGTGTTAAATGCCAATATTAAAACAGATGATGGTATTGCTGTATTTACTTGGAATGATGCTCTTATAAATGCCGATAAAAATGAACCAACTCACGGAAAGAGTTTTTCAATGGAATCTGGAAAGAAGTATGAATTTATAGTTTCTGGAGAAGCTAATATTTCAGCTGAGAATATTTCCTTAATTGACCAAAAAAGAGGGTATAGTAATTCTATTTATTTACTTTCTGTATTCTTAGCCCTTTTTATGTTTATTACATTTTACACAACCAAAGAGCGAGTACAGCCACCAAAAGAACAGAAAAGTAATCTTTCAAAAGACTTAAAGGATTTACTTAAAAACAAACCTTGGCTTATTCTTTTAGTTATAGGATTGTTATTCAACATCTATAACTCTATAAAACAAGGGATAGTGGTTATTTATTTTACACACTATTTAAACAATCAGTTATTAGCGGCTGGCTTTATGATTGGGTTAATGATAGCATCAATAGCAGGTGCTATGATAACGGCTCCACTTGGCAGAAAGTTTGGTAAACGAAATCTATTTATTTATGCCTTAATTTTTTCTGGTGCAGTAAATGCTTTATTAGTATTCTGTGGACCTGAAGATATTACAGCCATTTTTAGTATTGGTATTGTTTCTGAATTTGCAGCGGCAATTTTTCCAACCTTGTTTTTTGTAATGTTAGGAGATGCTGCAGACTATTCTGAATTTAAAAATGGACGTAGAGCAACAGGTTTAATATATTCTGCAGGTTCTTTTGCAACAAAGTTTGGAGGTGGTATTGCTGGAGCAATTATTGGGTTAGTCTTAGCGGCTTTTAATTATAACGGACAAGATGCAATTGCAATAAAAGGAGCAGTTCCAGGTATAATTATGCTAATGAGCTGGATACCAGCTATAATCACATTAATTGCAGCTGGACTAATGATTTACTATCCATTGAATCAGAAGAAACTAGATGAGATTACTTTAACGCTAAATAATAGGAGAGAAAATAATTCATAGCAGGATTAAAGAATACACACTTTAACTCATAAATAAGGAGTTTACAAATAAATTAATGAGTTAGAGAATTAAAAAAAAATAGGAAAGATAGAAATTTCTCTTGGTAAAGAAAAGTTGCTCTTAAGTAAGATTGCAACTATAAAGATGAATGAAATTTAAATTTTATTAGAAGACAAAAGAACATCTAAATTGTAATTTATTAAATGAGTGAAAACCTAAAAGTACTACAAAATGAATTGTTTAAGGAATTAAAAGAGATTCTTAGCTACTGGGAAAAGAACACAAAAGATGATATCAATGCAGGTTTTATTGGTGAAATAAATCAGGAGAATAAAAGAATAGAAAATGCCCCTAAAGGGCTTATTTTAAACACCCGAATTTTATGGTCTTTTTCGGCAGCTGCTAATCAATGCGAAACCCAAGCCTATGCTGCTATGTGTTTAAGGGCATATCAGTATTTAAAACTCTTTTTTAAAGATAACATTACCGAAGGACTGCATTGGGAATTGGCATTTAATGCAGTACCAATAAACATAAAAAAGTATACGATTGGGCAGGCTTATGCAATTTTAGCACTCTCAGAATATTATCTCTTTTCAGGAAAAGAAGAGGTGAAAGAATGGGCAATTTCATTGTATGAATTGATCGAAAGAAAAGCCTACAATAACAAAGAAGGAAGCTATGCGAATACACTTTACCAAAACGGCGTTAAAGAGGAGGGAAGTCTAATAACCTTAGGAACCCATTTACATGTATTAGAAGGGTATTCTGCCTTGTATAGGATTTTTAAAAATGAAATACTAAAAGCGAGAATTAAAGCATTACTGGAGGTTTTAGTCACTCGTTTTTTAAACAAGAATCATCATTGTGAAATGGAACTTGATGCAGATTGGAATCCTATAAGTAAAACAATTTCTTATGGACACAATGCAGAGGTTCCTTGGATGTTATTAGAAGCAGCTAAAGTCATTGGAGATGAACTTTTAATTTCGAGTATCGAAAAGAAAATGTTTTGTATGCTTGAGCAATTGGAAAAAGAAGCGATAACTATTGAAGGAAGCATGATGTATGCAAAAGAAATCGCATCGAATAAAAAGCAAACTAATTTACATTGGTGGCCTCAAGTAGAAGTGATGATCACCTATGGCAAAATGTATGCGCTTACCAAGGATCCTGCTTATATAGCTACGCTACATAAAACATGGTCATTTATCAAAAGTAATTTTAAAGATCTGGAAAAAGGAGAATGGTTTGCAGAACTAACTTCTTCTGGAGATATTGTACGAGCAGACAAAGTAAGTTCTTGGAAATCTCCGTACCATATTACAAGAATGTGTTTACAAATGATGAAGGTAGAAAGGAAAGAAGCACTAATTTTATGTGAACAGCCATTCCATTGATGAAATTTATGATGATCTATTGGTATTTTAATGAACCTTAGTTTGCAGTAGCAACCCTCTTTATTTTGAAAGGAATTCTTAATAAAAAATACCGTTAAAAATTGCCTTCAATCCTTTTTCAATTCAATAATATTTGTATTTTTATTCCCGATAATTTAAAAAACCTAAAAATGAAAATCTTAAGTAGTAAGTATATAGTAATGCTATTCGCAGTAGTATTGATTTCTGTTAGTGCAACGGCACAATCTAAAATAGCCTATGTAGATTCTGATGAAGTAATTATGGCTATGCCTCAGTTTAAAAAAGCACAAGTTACTATTGAAGCTTTTGGTAAAGAATTAGCAAAAGTATTAGACGCAAAAAAAGCGAAACTTAACAGCTATTATCAAGGAGTGGCTGATAAGGTTAATAAAGGACAAATGTCTCAATTACAGCAACAAACCGAAGATGCTACAATTAAAAAAATGCAAAAAGACTTACAAGCAGATGCACAAAAATCGGACTCAGATCTTTCTAATAAGGAACGAGAACTGATGAAACCTATATACGAAGCGCTTAACAATGCACTAGATAAAGTTAGTACTGCCAATGGGTATTCTTATATTCTTGAAAAGAAAACAATTCTAAATTTTAAAAACGGAATTGACGCGACTAAAAAAGTAAAGACGGCTTTAGGTTTATAAAACCAGATTCGTACGAATTGCGATGAGCTTTCATAGAAACAATAGATAACAATTAATTAACATCAGTATTTCAATTAATAGTTGTAAATTTGCCTGCAATTAATTTATATATTGATTGTACCATGAAAGCTCACAATTCAAAGATTTTAGGAGAAGGATTAACCTACGACGACGTACTATTAGTCCCGGCCTTTTCTGAAGTACTTCCAAGAGAAGTAAACATCCAAACAAAATTTACAAAGAACATTACTATCAATGTACCAATCGTATCAGCTGCGATGGATACAGTAACCGAATCTTCAATGGCTATTGCTATTGCTAGAGAAGGAGGTATTGGTGTATTGCATAAAAATATGACCATTGAGCAACAAGCTCAAGAAGTTAGAAAAGTAAAACGTGCCGAATCTGGTATGATTATAGATCCTGTTACGTTGCCTTTAAGTGCTACTGTATTAGATGCAAAAATGTTGATGAAAGAACATCGTATTGGTGGTATACCAATTATTGATGCAACTGGAGTCTTAAAAGGGATTGTAACCAACCGTGATTTACGTTTTGAAAAGAAAAATGAGAGAGCCATTACAGAAGTAATGACTTCCGAAAATTTAATTACTGCAGACATTGGAACTTCTTTAGGTCAAGCAGAATTAATTTTACAAGAACATAAAATTGAAAAATTACTAATTGTAGATGCTGACTATCACTTATCAGGATTAATTACCTTTAGAGATATTACCAAAGTAACACAGAAACCAACTGCAAACAAAGATACTTTTGGACGTTTACGTGTAGCTGCCGCTTTAGGTGTTACAGCAGATGTTGTAGAAAGAGCAGCTGCCTTAGTAAAAGCAGGTGTAGATGCTGTAATTATTGATACCGCTCACGGACATACAAAAGGTGTGGTAAATGCCTTAAAAGCTGTAAAGGCAGAATATCCAACCTTAGAAGTTGTTGTAGGAAATATTGCAACCGCAGAAGCAGCTAAGTTTTTAGTAGCAGCTGGTGCTGATGCTGTAAAAGTAGGAATTGGACCTGGATCTATTTGTACAACTAGAGTAGTAGCAGGAGTAGGTTTTCCTCAATTCTCTGCAGTATTAGAAGTAGCCGCAGCCATTAAAGGTTCTGGTGTACCCGTAATTGCTGATGGAGGAATTAGATATACAGGAGACATTCCAAAAGCAATTGCTGCCGGTGCAGATTCTGTAATGTTAGGTTCGCTTTTAGCAGGGACCAAAGAATCTCCAGGAGAGACTATTATTTACGAAGGACGTAAGTTTAAGTCGTACCGAGGAATGGGTTCTATTGAAGCCATGAAACAAGGTTCTAAAGATCGTTATTTTCAAGATGTAGAAGCTGATATTAAAAAATTAGTACCAGAAGGAATTGTAGGACGAGTGCCTTACAAAGGAGAATTAGAAGAAAGTATTCACCAATTTGTAGGTGGTTTAAGAGCTGGAATGGGATATTGTGGTGCTAAAGATGTAGAAACGCTAAAAGAAACTGGAAAGTTTGTTAGAATTACAGCAAGTGGAATTAATGAAAGTCACCCACATGATGTAGCCATTACTAAAGAAGCACCAAATTATAGTAGAAGATAAAAAACTATCATTGCGAAAGCGGCACAACTGAGGCAATCTCATAATACTGAAACTAATTTATATATAAAAAAAGCCCAAACTTTAAGTTTGGGCTTTTTTTGTTAAGCCAAGAGCAAATTAGGTATTTCGAATACTACTTTCAATTAAAGTATATTTAGAAGTAATAGCGGCTAAATTCTAAATCTTAATGACAAGTTTTTTTTATTACTTATTACTCGCCATTTTATTCATAATATAAAAAAATGACTGAATCCATGCGTATTACTACGTGTTCATAGCATTCTTTTAAAAAGTGATTGAATTATTTGTTATCTTGTAAGAAAAAAACCAGAAAACTATGTATGGATTGGTAAATAAAGCAGCACAAGATTTTGTAATTGAAGGACACGGAGAAGAAGTTTGGCAACTAATTAAAGCAAAAGCAGGCGTAAAAGAAGCAGCCTTTGTAAGCATGCAACCTTATCCAGATGCCATTACCTATAATATTGTTGGCGCAGCTTCAGAGCATTTAGGTGTAGACGCAAATGATATATTAGAAGCATTTGGAAAATACTGGATTAAATTTACCATGGTAGAAGGCTATTCTCATTTATTAGATTTGGCAGGTGGTACGTTTCCAGAGTTTTTAAATAACTTAAACAATATGCACGGACATATTGCACAATCATTTACCGAGTTAAAACCACCTTCTTTTTATTGTGAGGAGATAGATGATCACACCTTTAAATTTGAGTATCATAGTGATAGACCTGGCTTGGTTAGGTTTGTAACGGGCTTGTTATTGGGCTTAGGAGATCGATTCAAGATAAATGTAAGTGTTGAGTACATTGGGACTATTGGCGACAAGGAAAATAGTCATGAATATAAAGTTACCCATAAATAAATCTTAATCACTATTGAAAAAGTCAAACCAAATATTTCCATTTAAAGATGCTTCAGTTATGGATGCTCTTTTTCCGTTTTTCATATTGATACAAAAAGATATGAAGATTGTACGGGTTGGACGCTCCATAACGAAATTAGGATTGGGTAAAATTGGCGAACCTTTTTTAAACCACTTTACCGTTGAAAGACCTAGAGAAACAAACACTTTTGAAGAGATTAAACGACAAGATTGCGCATTGTTTATCTTAGAAGTACATGATAAAATTGGATTCAAATTTCGAGGGCAAATGTATTACGATGCTCCGAACGACCAACTATACTTTTTAGGAAGTCCCTTGCTTAAATCTTTTGATGACCTTAAAGAAGTGGAGCTTATATTGACTGATTTTGCCTTGCATGATAATATCAATCAGTTTCTTTTTTCAATGCAAATGATGATCTCCTCTTTAAAAGATTCTAAAAATATTGCAGACAGTCTAGAAAAATCGAACCGTGTTTTGCAGCAAAAAAACGAGGAATTACAGAATTTTGCACACATCTTGTCTCACGATTTAAAAACACCTATACGCGGCGTGCTTACCTTGTCAGAATTTATGCAAGAAGATATTGAGAATAACCAAATGGATGAGGTAAATAGCCATATAGAAGCCATTAAAAGGCGGGTAATTCGTATGAATGGCTTAATTGAAGGTATCCTTGATTTTAGCAAAATTGGCATGTTAAAGTCGAAAAAAGAAAGCATAGATTTGAATGTACTTATTAACGAAATTTTTGAAGATGCCATTACCAAAGAAAATATTGTGTGCACCATTAAAACAAAACTTCCAATTATACACAATGTGCGGGTATTGTTTGTACAACTATTCTCTAATTTAATTAGCAATGCTGTAAAGCATAATGATAAAGAACAAGGAGGCATTACCGTTGATTATAAGGCTTCTAAAGACTTTCATGAATTCTCTGTTGCAGATAACGGCCCAGGAATTGCGAAGAGTTATCACGAGAAAATATTTAAACTATATCAAACTTTAAATGAGGATGAAGAGATTGATAGTACTGGTGTGGGACTTTCTATTGTAAAAAAAATAATTACGGTACTCAACGGAACGATTACCCTAGAATCTAAACTAAATGAAGGTACCACTTTTTATATAAAAATACCTAATTCTTAATTGAAGAGACCTATTGATGCACATCTAATTGCAGATAGTTTATTTATCAGTTCGAGTGATTCTGATTTTTCTCAAAATTGTATAGAGAACAATGTATATATAAAAAGCCCAAACAATCCGTTTGGGCTTTTTATATTTATAAATACGGTCTTTATTCTCGTCCAATATCATTGATACCTCTATCATTCCCAATATTTTTTGGGTTTTGCCCCCATTGGTTAGGTCCATGGTCACTTTCAAAACACAATAAAATCAATAGCCATAACCAGCCAATACATGGCACAAAATAGATGCAAATCCACCAACCACTTTTACCGGTATCGTGCAAGCGTCTTGCTGCAACTGCTAAAGAAGGAATAAATGTTGCGAGGCCATAAATTGTAAGAAATGTAAAAACACCTCCAAAGCTGTCAAAATTTGGTTCGCCACCTTCTTCAAAGACATCTATAAAACTAAAGAAACCACTTGCAAAGAGCAATCCAAAAGTGATGATGGTGTTGAATAATTGAAACATCCAATATTCCATTCTTCGTGCTCTTCCTGTAAAATCTGCATACTGTTTTAATACTTTAAAATACCAATTCATTTTTTTTTTTTAGTTTTAATAGTTAGTTAATTTATAGAAATAGCAAAAAAATTAAAACAAGCCTCTAGATTTAAATTCTAAGTACTTGTTCATTGTTTCGCTGGTTAGTTCTTCTGGTTTGGTGAGTACAGATTGAATTCCGTATTTCTTTAATTCGTTGACAATTTGCTTTTTTTCGAGCATAAATTTTTCTGCTATAATGGTATCATAGACACCTAAAACAGTTTCAGATTTTTTGTTAATAATTTTATTGAGTTCTGTATTTTTAAAGAAGACCACCAATAACAAATGGTTTTTTGCAATGGCTCTTAAATAGGGGAGTTGCCTTTTAAGAGAATCCATGGTTTCGAAGTTGGTAAATAGAATTAATAAACTTCTATGTGTTATTTTCCTTTTTATTGTAGCATACAACAAGCTATAATCTGACTCATGAAAATCTGTATGTACGTTATACAAAGATTCTGAAATTAAATTCATTTGCGTATTTCGTTGTTCTGCTACAATTAAATCTTCTAGTTTTTTAGAAAATGTAAGCATTCCGGCTTTGTCTTGTTTTCTAAGTATGATGTTACAAATGGCTAAGGTTGCATTTACTGCATAATCTAATAATGTAAGTCCGTTAAAATGCATTTGCATGGCTCTTCCTTTATCTATAATAGCGTATACAGGCTGCGATTTTTCTTCTACATACTGATTGACCATGAACTGATTGCGCTTGGCTGTGGCTTTCCAATTTAAGGTTCTTACATCGTCTCCAGAAACGTATTCTTTTATTTGTTCGAACTCTAAAGAATGGCCAATTCTTCTTGTTTTTCTAGTTCCAACGGCATTCACAGAATTGGTAAAAGCTTTGATATTAAACTCTCTTAGTTTTAAGAATGAAGGATAACATTTTACTTTTTTTGCTGCTCCCAATACATATTTTTTGGTAGCAAGTTGTAAAGGTGTTGAGACATAAAGATTGATTTTTCCAAAATTATATTCGCCTCTTTTTTTAGGCACTACATTGTAATGCAGTGCTTTTTCCTCACCTACTTTTAACTGTTCTTTAAAAATAAAATCTCGTTGCTGAAATTGATAGGGAAGTTCTTCTATTAACGAGGTGTAGGTTTTAAACTTATAGCGATTCTTTAGCTGTACAGTAATTTTATTTTCATCTCCATTAGACAAACGTTCTGGTAATTGCCTTTCTGCTACAGCGCCATTTTTAGTAAGGTAGAGTAAGAATACATCTACCAATGTCAATAAAAACAACACAAATAAGAACACTTTTGCAATGCTTAAAAACACAGACGCAAAGAAACCTAGCACACATAAAAGAGCAATGGCTCCAATGGCTATAAAAAGCCGATTGTTTAAAAATAAAGTGTTGTATAATTTTTTCAAGTGTAAGGATTCTTTTTTACCTAGGAATTTCTACTGCTTCAATAATTTGTTCTATAATTTGCTTGCTGGTTAAGCCTTCCATTTCTCTTTCTGGCGTTACAATTACACGGTGTTGTAATACAGGAATCGTAGCGTTTTTAATATCTTCTGGCGTTACAAAATCACGTCCTGCGATAGCTGCAAATGCTTTTGATGCTTTTAAAATAGCAATACTTGCTCTTGGCGATGCGCCTAGATATAAGTAAGAGTTTGTTCTTGTACTTACTACAATCTGCGTAATGTATTTTAACAGGTTTTCTTCTACACTTATTTTTGTTACCAAGTTTTTATATTCAATAATTGACGCTCCAGAAATTACTTCTTCAATCTTTTCTAGTTTTGTAGTGTCTTTTAAGTGTTGTTCTCTAGACACAATTTCAAATTCTTCATCTGCCGTTGGATACTCAACATTTATCTTAAACAAAAAACGATCTAACTGCGCTTCTGGTAGGCGATAGGTTCCTTCTTGCTCTATAGGATTTTGTGTTGCCAATACAATAAACGGCTCAACCATCTTGTACCTTGTACCATCTATGGTAACTTGATGTTCTTCCATTACTTCAAACAAAGCGGCCTGTGTTTTTGCGGGCGCTCTATTAATTTCATCAATCAATATCATATTAGAAAAAATAGGACCTTTCTTAAATTCAAACTCAGAGGTTTGTAAATTGTAAACAGAGGTTCCTAAAATATCTGAAGGCATTAAATCTGGTGTGAATTGTATTCTGCTAAAATCAATTGCCATGGTTCTAGAAAGCAACTTAGCTGTAATTGTTTTTGCAACTCCAGGAACTCCTTCTATCAGCGCATGTCCGTCTGCCAACAAAGAAACTAGCAATAGGTTTATCATGTCTTTTTGACCTACAATTACTTTTTGAAGTTCTCCTTTAATTTTAAAGATACTCTCTTGTAATTTAGAAACATCTAACCTGTTTTCAAATTCCAATTGTGTAGTTGTACTCTCTTGGTTTGCTTCTTCCATATTATTTTATTTTAAAAAAATTTTCTATCATTTTGTTCAAACTAACCAATTCTTCTTCAGAGCATTCATACTTTTTGTTCAATGCAATAATGGTATTGATTAGGTATTTGGTATTACTCAATTTGTTTTCAGATTTTAAAGCTAGTCGCTCTATAAAAGCTGAATTTAAGTTATTTGTTTCTAATAAATAGAGGGTTCTTACTTTTTCAAAGAAATACCCAATCTTTTTAGTCACTAAATCTTTATGGTTATTTTCTTTGTGATATAGGTTTGCTATTGTTTGCGTAAACTCTACGGTTGAGTTTTTTAAGCCATTCACAATCGGAATTGGTCGTTGTTTTCTTCTCGCATTAAACAACATAAATAAAAGCAATCCAAACAGAGATACATATAAGAACCAGGTTAAACTCTCGTTCTTTAAAAAGAAACTAAATATTGATTCTTTGTTTTCATTTTCTTTTGATGAATGCTTGCTTGTTCTAATTAACGGATCCCAAAGAACTGTTCTATTTGGCAAGTAAGACAGTACATTTTCTGCATAGTCATACTTTTCATTAATCATAAAATAGTTGGTAAATACATTTGGTTGAGTATGAATATAAACAGCTCCTTTACCGTGATAAATTTTTATAAAATTTGGTTCTTCCTTTCCGTTTACATCTTGAGTTCCTAATACAATTGATTTGTTTTTGTTAAAGGTAGAAATATAATTTTTTCTGATGTTTCTGTCAAAATCATAGTTCTTTTCAGCGTATTTTTTATGCTCTAATGATAAACTACCAGCTAGTTGTTTTAATTGAGAAGGGTTGTGTTTTTCCTTGTCTAAATTGGTTATTTCAAAATCTAATTGCTCTTTTAAATCGGTTGTAAAATGATTTAAAGAGATAAAGGCAGTATTACCATTATGTACAAATCTAAGTAAGCTCTCTACACCAGAAGAAGTAAATTTATGCCCAGATGCTTTTATACAGATGTAATTGTAATAATTATCTTCTTCTTCAATTTCTAAATAATTATAGGTTAAATAGTCAAATATGTTTTCTTTTAGAGTGATGATTTTATTATCGTTAAATAATGTAGACGCTTCATTAAAAACAATATAGGTGCCAAAAGGAGCTTTGTTTTTTTCTCTATAGCTTTCATTCCAATCGGTTTTATTACAGCTTATAAAAAGAAAGCTAACAGCAATAAGAATAAGGGTTGTTTTGTTTTTTAGTCTCATCATTTAATTTTTTTTATAAATGATTGAAACTTGTTTTCTAACCGTGTAAACAGACTTGTATCTAGAGCAAACTCTCCATACCAAACATAATCGTAGATATATGATAATTGCGAAAAGTCTTTTCTCGTTTTTTTGTTTTTTAGTTCGAACAAATAATCAGTATTCGTTTTTTCTTTATGATATTCTATCTGTTTGTTTTCTGATAGCTTTTTTAAAACTGATAAGTAATAATATCTAGTCGCCAATCTATAATCTTCACTAAAAATAGCAGCTTTTAATAGCTTGTCGTAATCATTTTCATTGATGTTCTCTTCTTCCTGTTGGTAGATTTCTGCTTTGGTAATTTTTGTGTCACTCTTCTTAAAGCTCCAAAAACCACTCTCGGTGTTTATCAAGCTTTTTAAAATAATTAGAACAACAATAATTCCTAATACATAAGGGAATACGCTAGCAAGAAAGATAAAAAAGTTAGCCCCGAAGTTGCTATTTGAAACAGGTTTTACATCTCTTTTAGGCTCAGGATTTTTTAAATTATCAATATATTCAAAATCTTTTCCTGAATATTTATTTTTTAAGTTGTCTTCAAATTTCTTCTCATCAGAAATAGCAATATTTTTTTTGTAGATGATACTATCATTACTAATAATTGAAGAACTTCTCTTTTCAATTTTATCTTCTAGTATATCTTTAATTGAATCTCTTAATCGATCTTCATTAGCATTTTGCGAAAAGCCAAAACTGGTACTTAAAAAATAAAGAAGGAGCAGGATTCTTTTCATAACCTTAAACCGTGTTTTTTAGCTACTTTAAAAGGGAAATATAAATAGTAATAACTAATACTTGCCAAACAAAAAAGAATAATTGCAAAGCAAACAAATGTTGGCATTATATTGTAATATCTTGTAACATAACCTTCTAAAACAGCAGCAGCAATTGTAAACGGAATGGTACTTAAAAAGAGAATAAATGCATTCCGCATTCCTATTTTAAAAGATTCAAAACGTTTGTATGCTCCAGGGAATAAGATGCTTGCGCCAATAATATACCCAGCGGCGGCTTCAATAATCATTCCGAAAATTTCATAAGTTCCGTGAATCCAAATTCCTTTAACACTGTCTAAAAAACTATTGTGTTGATAGAAAAACGCTTGAAAAACAGCAACCATAATTCCGTTATATACAATATAAAATCCTGTGCCAATTCCTACTAGCAACCCAGATAAAAACATGTTTAAACCCACACGCAAATTATTATCGAAAATGCCAATAAACGATCCCCAATTGCTACCGCCTTTATAAATGGCTAGCGCATCACCACTTTGAATATTTTCTAATGTGGTGTCTATATAATCATTTCCTAGAATTTGTCTCGCAAAGCTTTCGTCATTAAAAGTAGATAGTAAACCAATAAAAAAACAGCAAAAGAAGAATATAAATGAGATGTAAATATATTTTCTGTAGTTGTATGAAATTAAAGGAACGGTGTCAAAGAAAAAATAAAGGATCACATTTTTATCCACTCTTTTTGTGTGATATACTTTTTCATAACTTGTTTTTGCAAGTTTGTTTAAATAGGTAACTACCTTACTCTTAGGATAGAAGGATTGAGCATATGCCAAATCATTCATTATCTTAATATGTAGCTCCGCTAAACCATCAGGATCTTTTTTCTGATTATTTAGAGTTACTTGCTCAAATTCTAGCCATTTTTCTTTATTTTGCTTGATAAAAGCGACCTCTCTCATTAAGGCGAATTTAAACATTGTATGAAAACATTCCAAATTAATACCACTCAAAATGTAAATATCAAATTTACATTGGCAAGTTTCGGTCATCGACTATTTGCGTTCTTTTTAGATAATATTATTAAGTTTGCCTATATCTATTTCATCATTCATTTTTTTAACTTTCGTTTAATTAATAATGCTGTTGAGGGGGATTATTGGTCTATTAAAGCGCTAGATATACTTATATTTATGCCCATTACATTTTACTCTTTATATTCAGAAATTTTATTTAATGGACAGACTCTTGGTAAGAAAATTGTAAAAATTAAAGTAATTAATATAGAAGGATTTAAACCTTCAATTATTGATTATCTAATTAGATGGTTTTTACGAGTGGTAGATTTCAATTTCTTTTCGTTGATTTTTATTTACTTTGCTTCTCTGGGGACTAGCAATTATTACGGACTTATTTTGCTCATTTTTATTTTTGGGAAATCTGTTGGTGCAATTTTTATTTTAGCAACTAAAAACAACCAACGATTGGGAGATTTATCTGCAAATACTGTAGTTATATATTTAAAAGATACTGTGAAATTTTCTCATACCATTTTAGAGAATATAGCAGATGGCTATAAGCCAACCTATAGCAACGTAATTAAATTGTCTGATAATGATGCTCGAATTATTAAAGAAACCTTTAGAACAGCCTCTAAATCCAAAGATTATAAAACCTTAATTAAGCTAAGAAAAAAGATTGAAGAAGTTACAGGGATCAAGTCTAAAGAAATGAGCGATATGGGGTTTATTGATACTGTTTTAAAAGATTATAATTATTATACTCAAGATATGTAACAAAAAAGCCCAAATCATTGATTTGGGCTTTTTTGTTAATTGAAGTAATATTTCTATTCCTTGATTCCTAATTTGACTAAGACCAATTTAGTAATGTCAAATTTTTCATCGATATAGGCAAACTCGTTACCAGTTAGCGTTAATATTTGTGAGTATCCATTTTCTTTAGCAACTTCAGTAACTAAATCTCCTATTTTTTTATACAAAGGTCTTAAGAATTCTTCACGTCTAAGTTGCATCATTTTTGCAGCATTCTGTCTAAACTTAGCAATGTCTTTGTTTAACGAAGAAAGCTCTGCAAGCTTTGTTTTTTTAATAGGCTCTGCAAATGTTTTAGCACCATCATTATAGATTTTTACTTTGTCATCATACGCTTTAATTTTAATTCCGTTTACAGAATCTAATTTAGCACCATAGTTTTTTAGTCTGTTTTGTACTGTTTTTAACTGAGGCATTTTAGATAAAATTAGTTCACTGTCAACAGTACCAACTTTTGTTTGTGCATTGGTAGTAAACCCAATAAACAATAGTGCTATGATAAATGTAATTTTAATTTTCATTTTTATTAGTTTTTGGCAAATATAAGAAAGCAGATGAGGTATTGGTATTAATTATGAAACTTTAATAGTTTTTAAGTGAATTTAACAAGTTGAGGGTTAAGTTAGAAGAGAGAAGAAAGGAGACAAGAGACAAAAGAGAAGAGGGAAGAGTTTAGAAAGTTTTTTTAGTACTGTCTAACAATCCAATTGTCTAATTATCCAACAATATCACGTTCTATTTGCTCAATAATTTCTGCGGTATCGGTTTTAAAATCATACCAATTAATTTCGGCATCTTTTCTAAACCAAGTAAGTTGTCTTTTCGCAAACCTTCTGGTGTTCTTTTTTATTTCTTCTACAGCAAATTCTTGCGTAATTTCTTGATCTAAAAACGAAAACAACTCCCGATAGCCAACTGTTTGTAGGGCATTTAGGTTTTTATGAGCATATAAAGCCTTGGCTTCTTCCAGTAACCCTTCTTGCATCATGTTTTCTACACGTTGATTGATTCTGTTGTAAATAATTGCTCTATCTGTATGTAAACCAATTTTTATAGATGTAAATTCTCTTGGAGCCTTTGGTTTATTTTTAAAGCTAGCATAGGTTTGGCCCGAGCCAATACATATCTCTAGAGCTCTTATAATTCTATGTGGGTTTTCTATAGCTATTGTGCTATAAGTCTCTGGATCTAATTCTTTTAATTGTTGTTGTAAATGTTCAATTCCAAATGCTTCTAATTCTTGGTTTAATTTTTCTCTAATTTCTGGAGCAACCGTTGGAAAGTAATCCAAGCCTTTTAAAAGAGCATCTACATACAAACCGCTACCGCCAACTAGAATAACAATAGTATTGGTTTTGAAAAGCTCGTTTAGTGTTGTAAGTGCATCTCTTTCAAATTGGCCAACACTATAATCTTCAAAAATGCTTCTATTCTGTATAAAGTGGTGTTTTGCAGCAGCCAATTCATCTGTAGATGGAACAGCAGTACCTATGGTCATCTCTTTGTAAAACTGACGAGAATCGCAAGAAATAATTTCGGCATTAAAATGATTTGCCAATACAATACTCAAGGCAGTTTTACCAATAGCTGTAGGGCCAAGAATAGTAAGTAGGTACTTATTTTTTTGAGAAGACATTTAATCGATTTTGTGTCCGCAATTATAACAAAAATCAGCGTCATCATTATGGTTTTCTTTCAAACAATTTGGGCAAGATTGTGTGTTTGTATGAATTTTTTCGGCTTTAACTATTTCTGTACTCACAATTCCGGTAGGTATTGCAATAATTGCATACCCCATAATCATAATAATACTTGCTATAAACTGACCAATTGGAGTATGGGGCGCAATGTCTCCGTAACCAACTGTTGTTAAAGTTACAATTGCCCAATATACACTTCTAGGAATGCTAGTAAACCCATTTTCTTCACCTTCTATCATGTACATTACTGTACCTAAGATGATACAAATAATAACTACAAAAAATAAGAATACCGCAATTTTGGCTTTACTTGCTCTTAGTGCAACTAGCAATCTATTAGAGGCACCAATATATCTTGCTAACTTTAAGATTCTAAAAATCCGTAACAATCTTAACGCTCTTAAGGCTGCAAGATTGTGAGACCCAACTAAAAACAATGATAAATATTTAGGAATGGTAGATAGCAAATCTATGATACCATAAAAACTAAAGATATATTTAATGGGGTTTTTTATAGATATTATTCGAAGAATGTATTCTATAGAAAAAAGAAAGGTAATTACCCATTCTGAGATATCTAAAAAACGATGGTATTTGGTATCAAAGCTTTCAACACTTTCTAACATTACCAAAACAACACTGGCAAGTATTGCAATTAATAAAATAACATCAAATAGTTTACCACCATTGGTGTCGGCTTCATAAATTACTTCATGAATTTTATGCCTCCAAGAGGTATTTTGTTTTTGGTCTTTCAAGTATAACGGTATTTATGGGGCTAATTTACTATAAATTAATTCTTAATAAATATAAAATCTCCACCTTCATCACCAACTCTATAAATTGCTTTATGTAGTGGTGTGCTAGGGCTGTTGTTCATTACAGCTTCTTCTATTCTGTTAAATAGTTGTCCAGCAGACATGTATAGGTTTTTGTTGTTTTTTAACCTGTCCAATAAATACTCAAGAAAAACACTTTTGTTAGGTACTGTTTTCAATGCTCCGCTAGTAATTGCTCTTCTACTTTTTAACTCGTATTTCTTTTGAATAGATTTTGGAGATCTCTCCAATGAACGTTGATCACTAAAGATACTTCCACTAAAACATGCATCAGAAATTAGTAGGGTATGTTTAGATTTAATTGATCTTATAAAATCTGCAATCTGCGAATTACTAATTAAATTCAAATCAAATTCCATATCTGCATCAGAAGGCAACCAATAGCCAATTCTATTGGTTTCATCATAGACACCATGTCCTGCATAAAAAATTAATACATTGTCTTTGTCAGTAACCTTTTTCTTTAATTTACTAAACTCTTTAATAATATCATTTGCTTTCGGGTTGTTGTTTAAGAACACAACATTTTCTCTTTTAAAGTTGTAGTTATCAATTAAAACATTTCCTAGGTCTTTCGCGTCTTTAGTTGGTAATCCTTCTAAACCAGTAATTGCCCCATCACCATAATCACTGACTCCAATTAACAACGCATAATATTTTCCAAATCCTGTATCAATTTTTTTATCTTTTGTAACAACAATTGGATCTACTATAACATCTGGAGATTTTCTTTTGATGGTAAATGTTTTTGTTGAGGAAGCTTGTTTTAAATCTGTAGCTTTTACAATTAAATCATTAGTCCCAATCTTTAAAGGAACGTTTGCAGTAAATGTTCCATTTTCTAAAACAGTTGCCTCAATTCCATTAACAATTATTTCATAAATTCCATCTTTATCAGTTGCAATACCTTTTACGAGTATTCTTTTCGTTTTTACAATTTTAAATCCACGCTGTACAGTTGGTTCTGTTATTACAACAGCAGGTGGTGTATTAAAACTAGCTGCAGGATAGATTATGTTTAGGTAATTTATCGAGATTTCTTGTTTTTTATAAACACTAAATCCCATGTAATTTCCAAAGAATGGACTATAGGGAGCTTCATTAATATATTGACCGTTGATGTAAATTCTTAAAAGTTTACCAGATTTAATTATTTTAATTCTGTTTTCTTGGTGAGAACTTGTTTTTAGTGTTGTTGTACTGGTCCATGGAATTAATTTGTTAGAAGTGTCGTTTTCTAATTTTCGTAGTAAATAACTACCACCTTTAGATAAAAATAAATCAAATTGGTTGGTGTTGTTCTTTCTCCCAAAAGAAAAAGCAACCGATCCGCTAGAGTCGCTTGTAAGTCTAGTAATAGACGTTTCAATAATAAAATCTCTACTCGTATCTACATCAATTTTTTTACTGATAAATGCACCGCCTTTTTCAGTATTACTTTTCAAGTATAATTTACCATTACTAATGCTTGACTTTACATTTGTTAGATCTGTTAAGTTCCAACCATTATTATTATTTGTGAACCCTTCGTACAAAGGAACTTTTAAGGTATTTGTAGTAACAATAGTATTTGTAGCCTTCTTTAAATATTTAATAGTGATATTGTCAACTCCAATTTTTTGTTTATTAAAAACTACATACCCTAATCTATGCCCATAAAAAGACTCGAAATTTGTTTGTGTTAAGTACTTATTATTTACATAAAATTTATAATGGTCACCTTCTTTTCTGATTTTTAATCTATTTAAAACTCCATTTCCAGTTTTAACATGTGAAGATTTCACAAACTTTTTTATAATCTCTTCTTTATTGTTAACTACACGAACAATTTTATAATACCCATTACCAGTTAGATAAAATCTAAAACTATTTTTGCCTTCTTTACCCCATTGAAAACCATAGGAGTAATTTGTAACTCCACTAATTTTTTTAATGTTGGTAACAATTTCAAAATCTCTAGAAGTATCAATTGTTTTTGGAATGTTTATTGCCCAGCCTCCAGAGTCTTTTAAGTGTTCGAAATTATAGTAACTGTTAGCAACATCTGTTTTTTTATCTGATGTGTTACCTAATGGCCAATTGTTTTTATTATCTGTAAAGTAGTCAGCTATAACGGTGTCTCCGGTGGCAATAGTTGGTGTGTTCTTTTTTGTGTCTTTTTGATTTATATAGGTTACTTTAAAATTATCAATGGCAATTTTTTGATTGTTATAGACCATAAAGCCTAAATGTTTCCCCATAAATGGTTTATGAGTATATAAAGTCAAATAGCTGTTATTTACATAAAACTTAATAAAGCCTCTTTCTTTTTTTATTTTTAACGTGTTATAGGCATAGTTTCCTGTTTTTATTGCAGATGATTTCGTCCAATCTTTTAGAGAAATATATTTACTGTCTTTGTTTTGACCTATTGTATAAGAGCCATTTGAATTAATTATAAATATAAATTTATTCAAGTCGTCTTTTCTACCAAAAACAAAACCATAACCGTGATTGCTAATTCCACTTATCTTTAAGAATTTAGATTCAATTTCAAAATCCTTGCTCGTATCAATATTAATCTCTTTTGTTGATGTAAAACCTCCTTTTGTTTTTTTATGATCAATATAATATTTGTTGCTTTTTACTACTAATTCAGACGTATCTGAATTATTTGTTGTCCAGTTATTTTTGTTTGTGGTAAAATCATCCTCCCATATAACAGTACTAGAAGTTGTTGTATTTGTAACTTTCTTTTTGACATCTAAATACGCCATGCTTAAGTAAGCAATATACACAGTTTGTTTATTATTAGCAGAAAACCCAATTTGATATCCATAAATTTTAGTAGTATAACTCGTATAAACAATTTTACTATTGATTAAATACTCTGTTTTGCTACCTTTCTTTCTTACTGTTAAGGTGTTAAAAACACCACTACCAGTTTTAATATGGCTAGATTTTGTCCATTTTTTAACAATCGTACTTTGGTTATTCTCATATTTAATTATGGTATATGAACCATTACCAGAAACGAGAAATGAATTACGGTTTTTAGTGTCTTTTCTTCCAAAAACTAACCCATATCCATGATTTAATACGCCATTTACTTTTTTTATCTGTGCACTAATTCTAAAATCTCTTGAAGTATCAAATTTCTTTTCTATAGTAGAAGACCATGTACTAGTTACACTTTTATGCTCTAAGATATAATTACCTCCAGATACTTTAAACGTTGCATTTGCATCGTCTTTATGTGACCAATTATTATTGTTATTGTTAAATCCTTCAAATAAAATAGTTTTAGATTGTGTAGTTGTACTCTTACCTTGTTTAACTTTAAAATAATCTACAGCTACTTTTTGTTTGTTATAAACTAAAATTCCAATTTTTTTACCAAAAAAGGGCTTAAAGCTTTGAGTTGTAACGAGTGTACCATTGATATAATAGTACATACTACTTCCTTTTTTTACAACTTTTAATTTGTTGTACGCATAATAACCAGTTTTTATACTGCTAGAAGTTGTCCAGGCCTTTATCGTTTTAAAAGTACCATCTTTTTTTTCTGAAACACGATATTGGTCCTTGCTTAAAACAAAATGATAGGTATTGTCACGGCCAATTGCACCATACATTAAACCGGTAGCATTTGTTTTTGAGCCTGAGATTTTTTGAAAAGACATTTCTATTTCAAAATCTTTATTGGTGTCAATATTAATTTCTGGTGTCCTAACATTCCAATTTTTATCATCCCTAAAATGTTCAAAGTAATATTTACCATTTTTAACTTCTAAGCTTCTGTCTGAACTTGTTGCTACAGGCCAAGTACCTTTAGTCGTAAAATGTTTACTATAAATCTCTTCTTGAGCATAGGTTGCAACGGTAGATATTGATAAAAAGAAAGCTAATAGGATTATTTTAGTTTTCATAATTTTTTATTTTATTGATGATTCATTTCTATAAAAATAGGGACAACTTTGGCATTACTACTGGTTGCTTTTGTAGTAAATGCAATTGTATTTTTTTCAAATTTAATATCACTTCCTATAAACATCTTGTATTGTAAGGCTTTTTTTACTCTAGACACAAAATCGCCTGAGCCATTTTTAACTGTACTTACAACTTTATTAATGTCTAATTTTTCTTTACTGTATAATACACAAAGGATATCTCTTCCAGGCTTTGAGTCAAATTCTATAAAATAATCTTCATTAGGTAATGCTATTTCACTATTTGTATAGCTAAAGTAATCACTAAATTTATCAAACGGATATAATTTGCTTACAGATTTATCTCCAGAACCATAACCAATTAAATAGACATAGCCTTTTTGTTTACTTTTTAAGTAGATTCTAAACTGAGTGCCAGACGTATAGCTTTTATCTATTCTATACGTAGTACCAGTAGCTTTAACAATGTTAAAATTTCTTGAAGCATTGTTAGAAAGAGTTGGTTGCATATTGCTTCCATTACTTAATCGTAAAGTCATTTCTCCAGCCAATGCATTATACTTAGTGGTTACATTTGTGTTTACATCAACCTTGGGTTTCTTGGTGTTGTCAATCAATACATATGCCGTTTTTGTTTGCAGCTTAAAATCACTGTATTTTACCCACATATATCCGCTATTTCCCCATTTTGTACCCCATGAGTTTAAGATTTCAAAAGCGCCTCCGTATTTGTAATCATCATAACCTACAACTACCATTGCATGCCCGCCTAACCTTTTAGTCCCATTTGGTCCAGGCCAAACACCTTTTGCTTTATAGAAGGTCGAATAAATTTGCATCCCTATAACTACGGGGTTTTTATTAGCAATTGCTTTTTTTACTTTTCCTACTAAATTATATGGGTTATCCCATTTTGCTAACCTTTCATAGGTTAAAATAGTATTTTGTTTTGCTTTTTGAAGACCATTACTAGATGGTTTTGAAGCACAATTTGTAGCGTTATAACTAAAATCTTTTAATTGTAAAATACCATTTGTATTTAACAGCTTCATTGCATCAGCTATATATGAGCCTTTTTTACAATTTACATCTCCTTTAAACTTTATTAGATTGTAAACAAATGCAGGAGAGAAAGTATTCTGATTGATTTTTGTGCTATTATATTTCCAATCATTTTTTATAGCATAAGCAATAGTTCTTGCTCCATAACCACTTGCCCAACCAACACACGATGGTTGTCTTCCTTGGTTTCCAGGAGTTGGTGCAAAGGCTTTAATACTATAATTTTTTGGAACCGAAGTAACACTTCTAGTAATTAATGGAACGGTCTCAGTAACAGATTCATATTTTTCTTTGTTAAAATCTAAACCTGTAAAATATTCCTGGGAACAAATAGCGCTGCTAAAAAGGATCAAAAAGAATGTTAGAGAAAACTTTTTCATGATGTTGTTTTTTTATACAAACTTGGGTGGGGTTTATATTAATTACAAAAGGTAATTATTTGTATTTTCTATAAAAATAATGAAAAAAAAAGTAATATCAAAGTTAACTATATGACATTCAGTCTACTTCTTTTCTAATGTGATCAGTGTAGATTGCACCTTTACTATTTGATTAAAAAACTCTTTTAAAGCAAAATACTCTTCATTAGTGTATTCAACTTTACTTAAATTGTATTTAAACAAAATGGAAATCTTAGAAGTTGTTTGCTTGATATTAAAAATAAAGTTTCCTCCTTTATTAGGTAAAGAAAAAGCTCTGCTTTCTGGGAGTTTTCCGATTGTGTAATTAACAGGTATAGAGATACTTGCTCTATATTGATAGTTTAATTTATAACCAAAATTAGCAGGGTATAATCGTTTTTCTAACTTAAAAGGATTCGTTGAGATCTTCTCATGAAAGAACGGATTTAAATACAGCTTGCTTAAAGTTGGATCCGTTGAGTCTTCAAAATTAAAATCAAAATTTTGTGTAATGCTTGTGTTTTTTCTATCTAGATCTGAGGCTTTATAATCATTTATTTCTAATTGATTGTCGTTTTCATAATCTTCAAGATAGCTGTCTTCATTGGTGTTAGATAACTCGCTTCTTAAAAAATACGCATCATAACCTGTGTTTATTACACGCAATCTTCCTTTAATCCCCCCCTCTGTAGATATTTTTACACTTAAGTTAATTTTCTCACTAGAAGGAAGTGTACCAGAATTAGGTTGCCAATAACTACCTTTTTTAAAATCTAATACTCTTACATCTCCGTTTAGGGTTTTGAATGGGGTTTGTCCAAAACTTAATTGTTTGTTAGAGGCATCTAAAAAGTATTCTTTACCTTCTATAATTACTTTAACCAAAATATAATTAAACTCTGAGATTACAGGGTATATTTTTGTTGGTTCAGCTCTATCTCTTGTGGTAGATAAAGCAATTTTCGCGTTAAATCCTGCAGCTATTAAAGCATTCATAAGCGAAACATTAATTTCAGCTACAGTACCAATTTTATCGTTAAATGTCTTTTTGGTGTTAATTTTATAATAAGCAATAGATTTATTATTATCAGTAAAATGATCTTGAATAAAATAATATATCTTTTTTGCTTTCTCAATAGTAGAAGTTTCGGATAATAATTCTGGAGGTAAGTTCTTTTTAAAGAAAGTAGATTTTCTCAATTCAGCACCAAAATATTCTCCAGATTTAAACTTACGGTCTGTAGATTTCCATGTATCAGTATAGTTTTCTTTGTTACCTCTACTAGAATTAGTGAAAGACTCTAGCTCAAAAGTAATTCTAGACATATAGTTTCTTCTGCTTTTCATATATCCTTCTTCTTTAAAAGCCGGAATATTATTCATTCCAAAAGACAAAACAGAACAACTTGCTTCACTTAATCCAGGTATTTTTACACACCTTCTTATTATAGAGGGCTTGTTTTTGTCTAAAGGATAATAGCCTTTTAAACTCACATTGTATTTGTAGTTAGATAAAATTGCAGAATCATATTCGCTTTTAATTTTAGGAATATCAGATTGAAACTCCCAATCATCTAATTGATTAAAATAGGGTGTTGTTTTTGTAAAACGGTACTCTAAAACAGAACCTACTTTTATATTTGGCAGTGTAAAAGTTATTGTGTGCCAGTTACCATTTTCTTTATTTTTAAAAATATCCTTATCCATTAGATATTTTTTTTCCATTCTATTATTGCCAACAAGGTTATAAGTATAAGCTTCAATATTTTCAATGGTCTCTTTTTTATAATAAGGAATTTTAATTGTTCCTTTTCCAAAGCCTTCTTTTTTAAGAATCTTTACTCTAAAATAATAATCAGAACTTATATTGTAATCTTTACTAGGATCAATAAAAGAATTGTTTTGTTCATATAATACAACAGCTACAGCAGTAGAATCTTTGCTGTAAGTTTTCATTTTTAATTCCTTAACTGTAGTTAGTCCAGTTTTTACTGATTTATTTCTTTGAGAATAGAATAAAGTTGGCAATAGAAGTAGCAGGAATATTATAGTTTTTTTCATAGGTCAATATCTAATTATCTTAGCAACCGTTTTTGTTCTTAAATAGTTTTTAATAATAGTCTTTGCTAGTGGTTTATTTTCAATAGGAGTGAGCATGGTTTTTAAAACATCCATTTGATTTTCTTGAAAAGCTAAATTTGTAAAGCAATAACCTATTACTTCGTTGTTTTCAATTAAAATAACCGAATGCTCATCTAAAGTTCTCCCTTTATCAATTAACAGCATATTGTCACTGTTAAAGTTATCGAAAAGAACTCTTTTTTTTCTCCTTAAATTAAATTTAGGCTTATTAATTTCTAATTCTAATTGATATTTAAGGGTTGTAATTAACAAATTACCTGTAGGTTCGTAACTAATAGAAGCAGTTCTTTCTTGAATGCTTTTACCTCTTTTGGTTGTTTTTATAAATTGTTTATTGATTTCACTTTTTATATTACTTCCTTTTCCCATAAAAATAATATGTCCATCTTCTCTATGCAAGTAATACACTCCAAGTGTAGTTGGAATGTCATCTAGTAATTTGATTAGTTTTTCTTCTGATTTTTTACAATCAAAATACTTAACTGTGTTTTCTATGATTGACTTGTCGCTATCTTTATCAATTAATAATTTAAATAGCTGAATCGTTGCCAAAGCATCTCCAGATGCTCTATGACGATCACTCATAGGAATACCAAGAGATTTACATAATTTACCTAAACTGTAAGATGGTTGGTCTTGGATTAACTTTCTACTAAGCTCAACGGTGCACAAGGAATTTCGTTTAAAATCATACCCTAAACGATTGTATTCTGTTTTTAAAATACGGTAGTCAAAACTAGAGTTATGTGCAACGATAATGCAGTCTTCTGTAATTTCAATAATGCGTTTTGCAACTTCGTGAAACTTAGGCGCATTGCGAAGCATCTTATTATTAATACCAGTTAAATTTACAACAAATGGTTGGATTTCCTTTTCAGGGTTTACGAGGGTAATGAATTGATCTACAACGTCATGGCCGTCGTATTTGTAGATGGCGATTTCAGTAATGCCTTCTTCATTAAATTTACCTCCAGTAGTTTCAATATCTAAAATTGCGTACAAATTTCTTTTTCTTAGTTTATAAAATTACACAATATAATTCCTAGCACCAAAAATTGCGCTACCAACTCTAACCATTGTACTTCCATTTTCAATAGCTAATTGATAATCACCACTCATTCCCATTGATAAAACAGATCCTTTCTGTAACGAATCAAAAAAGTTTTTTAAAGATGAAAATTCTTCTTTTAATTGAGTTTGGTTCTCTGTAAATGTAGCCATTCCCATTAAACCAATAACTTTTATGTTCTCTAATTCTGTAATCTCTTCAGAAGAAATAATTTGTTTGATTTCTGTAAACGACAAACCAAACTTTGTTTCTTCTTTGGCAATTCTTGCTTGTAATAAGCACTTGATAACTCTATTGTGTTTTTTTGCTTGTTTATTAATTTCTTTTAATGTTTTTAGACTGTCAACTCCATGAATCAACTCTACAAAGTGGGCCATATATTTGACTTTATTACTTTGTAAATGGCCTATCATATGCCATTGAATATCTTTTGGTAACTCATCATATTTAGCAGCCATTTCTTGAATTTTGTTCTCTCCAAAAATTCGCTGACCAGCATTATATGCCTCTAAAATTGCTGCATTAGGTTTTGTTTTAGATACTGCAACTAGGGTTACATCTTCTGGTAGTTCTTCTTTTATTTGAATTAAATTTTGAGCAATCATGATAAAATTGGGTGTGCAAGCATTGCTCTAAAATTCGTAAATAGTTAAAGCACTTCTTAGTTTTGGTTCTATATAGGTTGTTTTTGGAGGCATTAAAAGGCCTTCATCAACAATACTTTTTAGTTCGTTAATTGATGTTGGTAACATTCCAAAAGAAACTTTAAAATCACCGGTGTCAACTTTTGTTTTTAATTCTAAACTATCAGATTTGTTTTGAGAATACATGATTTTAGAATCGTTTCTAATATCAACTATACCTAAAATTGGTTTTAATATGGTTTGATATAAAACCTGAGCATCTAATTCACTTAAAACATCGGTAAATTCATAGCTGGTTTTACGCAGATATAAAGAATAAAATTCACCGTTTAAATACATGCTAAAATGATGCTTTTTTGAAGGCTTGTATAATTCTTGTCCACGATTTTCAATTCTAAAATAAGTATCCAATTCAATTAAGAATTCATCAGGAGTTAAGCCATTTAAATCTTTTATAAATCGATTAAACTCATAAATACTTAACTGACTTTCTGGTAATAGATAACTCATAAAGAAGTTGTAATCTTCATTACCAGTATGGTTTGGGTTTTCTTCTGCTAAATTTTGTGCCAACATACAAGACGATGTTGAGCGGTGATGACCATCAGCAATATACAGTGTATCTACCTCTTTAAACGTTTCAGTTATGGTATCTATATCTTCTTGATTAGTTACAATCCAAAGAAAATGTGATTCTTTATCTGTAGTAATAAATTCAAATTCGGCCCTTGTCTCTTGGTGTTTTTTTATGATGTTTGTAATTACATCATTATCTGGATAGGTGAGGAGCACAGGTTCTGCATTAAAGCCTGTATTTTTTAAATAGGTTTCAAATAACACTTCTCTTTGCTTTAATGTTCCTTCATGTTTTTTGATCACATTATTATGATAATCTTCAACAGAAGTGGCAGAAATGATCCCACAAAATGAATTTGTTGCTGTTATTTTTTGATAGATATAAAACGCAGGAGTTTCATCTTGAGTAAAAATGTTACTTTCCTTAAACTCTAGATATCTATTATGAACTAGTTTAAAACGTAATTCACCACTAATATCTTGCTTGTGGTATTTGTATCCTGGATTGATAACATGCAAAAAGGTATAAGGATTAAATGCTAATTTCGCATTTAGATTCTCGGGAGAATAAATTTCACGTGATTTACTAGAAACTAACGCAACTTTATCTCTATGTGCTCTTACTGCTTTAAAAGGTTTTACGATTGCCATTTACTTTATTATGAAAGTAATTTTACAATTTGTTTTGCCAACTCCATACCAATTCTATCTTGAGCTTCAACTGTTGCTGCACCAATATGCGGAGTTAAAGAAATATCGGGATTCATTAATATTTGAATCTCTGGCGTTGGTTCTTTTTCAAAAACATCTAAACCAGCATATTTAACTTTTCCAGATTCTATAGCTTTTACTAATGCCACTTCATCAAGAAGGCCACCTCGAGCAGCGTTTATAATTCCAACACCATCTTTCATAGAATTAAATTGAGCATCACCAATAATGTATTCTTCTTGACTGGGAACATGTAATGTAATGAAATCTGCATGCTTCAATACTTCAGAAATAGGCTGTGTTTCAACTTCTATATCTATAGACTGTCCATTGTAAAAAGATACATTGATTGTAGCATTGCTAACAAAAGCGTCAGTTGCAATTACTTTCATTCCAATTCCTAAAGCAATTTTAGCAACTTCTTTCCCTATTCTTCCAACACCAACAATTCCTAATGTTTTTCCTCTTAGTTCTGTTCCATTCCCAAAATCTTTCTTTAAATCTTTAAAACGAGTATCACCTTCAAGTGGCATTTCTCTATTTAGTTGATGTAAAAACCGAACCATCCCAAATAAGTGTGCAAAAACCAATTCTGCAACAGAACTAGATGATGCATTTGGAGTATTGATTACATGCAATCCGTTATTAATTGCATAGTCAACATCAATATTATCCATTCCAACACCACCGCGACCAATTAATTTAATGCTTGGACATGCTTCAATTAATTCTTGACGAACCTGAGTTGAACTTCGCACTAAAATTGCATCAATTGAATTTTCATTGATGAAGTTTTCTAATTGATTTTGAGCCACTTTTGTCGCAATTACTTCAAAACCATTATTTTCTAAAAAATCTATTCCACTTTGTGAAATTCCGTCGTTTGCTAATATTTTCATTTCTATCTTCTAGATATTAATTATTTTTTTCTAATTCTTGCATTGTGTCAACTAAAACTTGAACACTATACAAAGGCAATGCATTATACATACTTGCTCTATAACCTCCAACGCTTCTGTGTCCGTTTATTCCATTGATTCCGGCTTTTGTACACATAATATCAAATGTTTCTTTTAAGCTTTCATTTGTCAAGGTAAAAGTAGCATTCATATTACTTCTATCTTCTTTTGCTACAATACCTTCAAATAAAGGGTTTCTATCAATCTCATTATATAATAATGCAGCTTTCTTCTCATTTACTTTTTCTATAAAAGGAATTCCACCTAAATCTTTTAACCATTGTAAAGTTAACATAGAAACATAGACAGCAAAAACAGAAGGTGTATTAAACATGCTATCTTTACTGATATGTGATTGGTAGTTTAACATTGAAGGAATTACTCTATCAACCTTGCCTAAAATGTCTTCTTTAATAACAACCAGTGTGGTTCCTGCTGGGCCCATATTTTTTTGTGCTCCGGCATAGATCAAATCAAATTTAGAAAAATCTAACTGACGAGAAAATATATCAGAACTCATATCACATACAGTGACTCCATCAAATTCTGGAAAACTTTTCATTTGTGTTCCAAAAATGGTATTGTTACTTGTACAATGAAAGTAATCAACATCTTTTGGGATCTCATATCCTTTCGGGATGTAATTGTAGTTTTTGTCTTTAGAAGAGCCAACTTCAACCAACTCTCCAAATAATTTTGCTTCTTTTATGGCTTTATCAGCCCAAGTTCCAGTATTTAAATAGGCAGCTTTTGAATTTAATAAATTGTAAGCCGTCATTAAAAACTGTGTACTAGCACCGCCTTGTAAGAATAATACTTTATAGCCTTTGTCTTCTAAATCTAATAACTCTAAAACTAAGTTTTTAGCCTTTTCCATTACAGAAACAAAAGAAGCACTTCTGTGAGAAATTTCAATTAATGATAAATTATCGTTATTAAAATTTAGTACAGCATCAGAAGCTTTTTGTAATACTTCTTCAGGTAAAATGCAGGGACCGGCGCTAAAATTATGCTTTTTCATTTTAAATAGTTCAATGTTTTTTCTATAGCAAAGATGCTACTTTTTACTGATTTTTTAATTTAAATATTTCCTAAAAATTCTAAGGTGTTAATGCCATCTGCATAATCCCATAATTGTGGGTTTTGAGTTTGACCAAATGCAATCTCAGAATCAATAACTCCATTAGAAACAATACATTGTATGCTGTCTTTTTCGGTTATTAATTTTTCTTTTAGCTCATTTATATCAGAATAGTATTCGTAAAAAATGGTAGCAATTGGAGAAGCATAGCTTTCATCTTCTTTTATCATTAGAAACCCATTTTCTAACAAATCAAATTCACTCATTAAATACACTGCCTTATTATAATCGTAATTATTGGCGTATTTGGCATTGTCAATAAGAGTTCTCTTACTATACATTCCGTTAAAAAAAGCATCAAAATTATACCCTTTTGGAACATAGATTTTAGAAACGCTTCTACAGCCTAAACCAAAGTATTGAAACACATCATTGCTTAAGGCACTCATTTCATCATCCGTTTCATTACCAGTAATTACGGCAACAGAATTTCTGTTTTTTCTAATGATATTTTGTTTGCCCTTAAAATAATGCTCAAAGTAACGGGCAGTATTATTGCTTCCAGTAGCAATTACCGCATCAAAACCTGTTAATTTCCCTTCAGAAAATTCAATACCTCCTTTAAAAGAACCTTCTACATACTCTAAGTATTTTGATAAAAAAGGGAGTAAATATTTGTCGTTAGACGATTGCTTCACCAACACCGAATGTCCAGAAATCAATACAGATAAAAAATCATGAAACCCAACTAAAGGAATATTTCCTGCCATAATTATGGCCACCTTTTTTGAAGTTGCATTCTGGCTTTGCTTATTTGTCCATAGTAAAAGATTCTCTTTTGTTAAGGCAGTTGACCAACTGTGTAGCGAAAACAAGATGTTATCTCTAGTAAACCAAGAATTGTTTTCTTGCGCAAGTTTCATTTGATGCTTAAAACCATCAAAGAACAAATCATTAAATTCAATATTTTCTTTTTTTTCAATTCCAGATAGAGAAAACTGACTTAAAAACTCTCCTAATTTAACAAAAGCATCAATTCGTTTTTGCATTCTTTATATTTCTTTTGGTGGTGAATTATTTTGGACTTATTTTTGCACCGCAAAGGTACATAAACTGAAACAGAAAAACTATGGCGATTATAATTACTGACGAATGTATAAATTGTGGGGCTTGTGAGCCTGAATGTCCAAACACTGCAATTTATGAAGGATCTGACGATTGGAAGTACTCTGATGGAACAGATTTAACAGGAAACGTAGTGTTGCCAAATGGTATTGCCGTTAATTCTGATGAAGATCAAGAGCCTATTTCTGATGAGATCTATTACATTTCACCTGATAAATGTACAGAATGTAAAGGGTTTCATGAAGAGCCACAATGTGCAGCTGTTTGTCCAGTAGACTGTTGTGTACCCGATGAAGATGTTGTAGAAACAGAAGAAGAGTTGTTAGCAAAACAAAGCTTTATGCATAACGAATAATTTTTTTTATAAAATATAAAAAAGCCTAAGTAATTTACTTAGGCTTTTTTTGTAAACTAAAAACACCCAACTAAAATAATTTAGTTGGATGTTTCTTTCAAATAAAAAACTTACAATTTAAAGTCTTAATTTTTTTAAAACTGATAGTTTATACCAATGCTAAAGTTAGTTCCTAATTGTCCTAACTGTTGTACTTCTGAAGAATATAAAAATCTACTTCCAGCTTGAGATGTGTTTGTAGAAGTTTTAGTTACATCTGGATACACATCAAAAATATTATTAATGTTAGCATTAAATGTAATTTTGTCTGTTAGATTGTAGCCAAATCCAAAATCTGTAGCGATTTTTGAACTTAAATCTTGATCTGTACCACCAGATTCTGGTGCGGTAATAGTTACTTCACCAAAACGAGTATTGTTAAAAGAAATATCCCATTTATCAGATACATAGTTTAAGCCTAAAATCATTTTAGATTTAGGTCTAGAATTTGTAATCAATCCTTGTTCTTGTCTATCAAAAATATTGTACCCAGCAGCGGCTATTACATCTGGAGTGTTAATCGCATCAATGGTAGTTTTGTTAAAATTAGCAGCAAAACTAGCATGCAGTTTTCCACCTTCTCCCATTTCAATATTTCTATAGTTTAAAACAATATCTGTTCCTGTTGTTTTTGTGTCACCAGCATTAATAAATACTTGTACTGCAACAACATTGTTGTCTTCAAGGATTTGTTCAACAGGGTTTGTTGTACCTGGGTCACCATCAGAACCAATCTGAGAAGAGAATAATACTCTGTCATCAACCTTAATTTGATAAAAATCAATAGAACCAGAAAATTTTCTATTAAATTTATAAGTTAAACCTGCTGATAAATTTTTAGAAATTTCATGTGTTAACTTTGGAACTCCTAAAGCCTGTACAGCAGAATTATCATTTGCTAAAGTACCTTGTAATAATGGTTCAGAAGAACCAGCTACAATAATATACTGACTTAATGTAATATGAGTTTGGTGAAGTGTAGGCGCTCTAAAACCAGTACTGTAAGATGCTCTAATTGCTCCTTTATCTCCTAATTTATATCGCCCATTTGCTTTCCAAGAAAAGTTAGAACCAGCGTCTGAATAGTCTTCATACCTACCTGCAACTCCAAGTAGAAAGTCTTTGTTAATATCATACTCCAATTGTGAGTAAAAAGCTACATTACTTCTTGACCACATTCCAGCTTCATCTGGTTTAATACCTGCAAAAGAATCAGATCCAGCACCGTAATAAGATAAAGGATTTCCTTCAATAGCTCTAAAACTTTCTTTTTTGTATTCTAATCCAAAAGCTAAACCGACTTGTTCAGATAATTGAGTATTCACATCAAAATTACCAACCACATTGGTGAAATTATAACCTCCAGGGTTAAAAGTTCTAGGTGAGGTACCATGATCAGCTAAGTAATCTCTATTTACAGAATTGTTTACTGTAACATTTACATCATTTGAACCATAAGTAACACTTGCATCTGCATTCCAACCTTCTGCAATTGGAAATTTAATACCAATTGCATTTATATGATCATTAATTTTAGTTTCAAAAGTTGGTTGGTATCCAATAAAGTTATCAGCACTACTTGTTATAAAGTTTGCATTTGCAACGTCATTTCTCCAGTATGGAGCTCTATAGTATGCGAAACTTTGACCGTTCCTTGTAGTAAAACCATGAAAAGAATATAAAGTTGAATTCTTTCCAAGTGGATGTTCCATGTTTACAAAAACATCTTTCTTTTCCATTGCAGGTTGTCCTACTGTCATTCCAGCTTTCGGGTTGTTTGCTAACCATGCAGCATCTCTAGGTGTACCACCTACATCAGATGCAATACCAGCTCTGTTAGTTGTTGATTGTTTGTAATAACCTAAGGTTACATTTACAAAACCACCATCTCCAAAGCTAAAAGCTGTATTATAGTCAGAAGAAAGATTAAAACCATCTTTTTGAGAAGTAAGACCCGCTTTTGAAGTAAAAGTAGAATATTGAACATTCTTTTTTAAGATAATATTCATTACTCCGGCTATGGCATCAGAACCATAAATTGCCGAAGCACCATCTCTTAAGACCTCAACTCTTTCTATTGCAGCAGTTGGTATACTTTTTAAATCTACTCCAACTTCTCCTTTACCAGGTGTTCTATTTAAATATACTTGAGCACTTTGGTTTTTTCTTTTTCCATTAACTAGAACTAAAGTTCTACTTGGCCCTAATCCTCTTAAATCTGCTGGATCGTAATGCGCAGTTGCATCAGAAATTGCTTGATTTTGAGAATTAAAAGAAGGAACTTTAAAAGTTAGCATTCTATCAAGCGTGTTTTTTCCGCTTTTTTGTAATTCCTTAACATCAATATTGTCAATTGGAACAGGTGAATCAAGAATTGTTCTTGGTTTAATCCTGTTTCCAGTAACAACAACTTCATCAAGTTGTAGTCCTTCAGTTAAAACAATGTTTAGATTTGTTTTTCCATTTACTGAAACTTCTTTTGATTCGTAACCAGTAAAGCTGACAACTAAAATAGCTCCATCTTTTACTGTTAATGAAAATTTACCATTGAAATCGGTAGCTGTACCATTTTGAGTCCCTTTTTCAAGAATGTTTGCTCCGGGTAAAGCCTCCTTATTGGAGTCTGTCACTGTACCGGTAACTGTACTTTGAGAAAACGTTAGACTAATGCTAAAAATAGCACATAATAAGAGTGTAATTCTTTTCATGATGTATATGTATTTGTTAATATTGAATCGTTAATATTCTCGGATAAAGTTTGAGTTATATCTAAGTATATCTGTGATTTATTATTAATAAGTATCTAGTTGTGGATTTATACTCTTTATTTTTTAATTTTTTTTAAGGTTATTACAGAATGATCTTAAAAAAAATTAAAATTGATAATTTACACCAAAAGAGAAGTTTGTTCCTAAGATGCCTATCTGCTGTACTTCAGAAGAATACGTAAACCGATTACCGGCTTCAGTTGTATTTGTGGATTTTAAAGTTTTATTTGGATACACATTAAATATATTATTAATGTTAGCAGTCAAAGACGTTTTAGGAGTTAATTTATAGTCAAGTCCAAAATCTGTAGCGATTTTTGCTGTTAAGTTCTGGTCTTTACCACTAAATTGTGGAGCTGTAATAATAACTTTACCAAAACGTGTGTTATTAAGAAACAAATTCCACTTTTTACTATTGTAATTTAAACCTAAAATCACTTTAGACTTGGGCCTGGAGTTTGTAATCAATCCTTGTTCTTGCCTGTCAAAAATAGTATAACCAGCATTTGCTAAGACCTCTGGAGTTGTTATTGTGTTTATTGTTGTTCTGTTAAAGTTAGCAGCAAAATTTATTGACAATTTATTATTGTAAACCTTAATATTCTTGTAATTAATGACAATGTCTACTCCAGAAGTTTTTGTATCTCCGGCATTAATAAAAAATTGAACAGCTTCAACATTGTTATCTTTCAATATTTGCTCTACAGGGTTTGTTATATTAGTAGAAGAGCCATTTTTGTATCCTATTTGAGAAGAAAATAAAACACGGTCATTTACTTTAATGTTGTAAAAATCAACTGAAGCAGAAAGATTGGCATTCATCTTATAAGTTAAACCTGCAGACAAATTTCTTGAAGTTTCTGCAAATAAACTAGGAACACCTAAGTCTTTTACAGCAACGTTATTGTTTGGTAACGTTCTTTGTAGGGTAGGAGTTGGAGAGTTGGTAGCATGTATGTATTGACTGCTAGTTACATGTCGTTGATGTAATGTTGGCGCACGAAATCCAGTGCTATAAGATCCTCTTATCACTCCGTTGTTATTCAATTTAAACCTGCTGTTTATTTTCCAAGAGAAATTACTTCCAAAGCCAGAGAAATTTTCATAACGACCAGCAATACCAATTAAGAAAATATCATTTATATCATAATCTAATTGCGTATACCCAGCAATATTATTTCTTGACCAATTACCAGCTTCTTTTGGTTTAATTCCTGAAAAAGAGTCTGAACCACTTTTATAATATGATAAAGGATCTCCTTCTATAGCCTTAAAGCTTTCTGTTTTGTATTCAAATCCTATTGCTAAACTTATTTGTTCAGAAAGTATTCCTGTAATATCAAAATTAGCAATCGCATTATTTAATTTATAACCACCAGGTTTAAAGGTGGTAGGAGATGTTCCATGATCTTTTAAATAATCTTTATTAATAGAGTTATTTACAGTGTAAATAATAGTATTAGCTCCATAGGTAATACTAGCATCTGCTAGCCATATGCTATTGAGATCGAATTTTATTCCGAGAACATTTATGTGGTCATTTATTTTTGACTCAAAAGAAGGTAGATATCCTGTAAAATCTTCGGGTTTAGTTAAAAAACTAAGATCACCAACTTCTGATTGCCTCCAATAAGGAGCTCTATAAAAAGCAAAACTTTTACCTGTTCTTGATGTGTGTCCATGAAAAGAATAAAGCGTTGCTTTCTTTCCTATAGGATGTTCCATATTTACAAAAATATTTTTCTTTTCAATATCAGGTTGCCCAACACTCATTCCTAAATCTGGGTTTGCTTGTGCCCATGCCGTCCAATTTGGTAATGGGTTTAATGGTAAGTCAAAAACACCAGGAGTTCCTGCTCTATTTGTTAGTTTCTGTTTGTAATATTCTAGCGTAAGGTTAATATAGCCATCTTGCCCAAAGTTAAAAGAAGTATTGAAATCAGAAGAAAAATTAAACCCGTCTTTTTGTGATGTAATACCAACTGCTGAATTGAATGAAGAAAATTCAATATCCTTTTTTAAGATAAAATTGATTACGCCAGCAATAGCATCAGAGCCGTATTGTGCAGAAGCACCGTCACGTAAAATTTCTACTCTTGCAATTGCAGCTACCGGAATACTTTTTAAATCGACACCAACCTCTCCTTTTCCAGGAGTACGATTTAGGTATACCTGAGCACTTTGGTTTTTACGCTTACCATTTATCAAAACCAAAATTCTACTAGGGCCTAGTCCTCTTAAGTCGGCAGGATCAAAATGAGCTGTAGCATCTGAGATAGCTTGATTTTGTGAATTAAAAGAAGGTACTTTGTAGGTGAGCATTTTATCTAATGTTCTTTTACCGCTATTTTTTAATTCTTCAACATTAATATTGTCAATTGGAATAGGGGAGTCTAATACTGTTCTAGGTTTTGTTCTGTTTCCTGTAATGACCACCTCGTCTAACTGTATTCCTTTTTGTAGTTGATTTGAGGGAGAAATGCTTGACTTTGTTTTTTTAACGGAAGGCTTTTTGATGTAAATTACGTAATAATTGTTACCAAGATCATCAAAATAAAAAGAGGTGTTTTTTTCTAATAAGTGTAACGTTTTTTTTAATTCTTTGAGCTTTAAAAAACTGATGCTAACTTTCTTTTTTTCAAAATATTTTGAGTTGTAAGTAAAGAAAATATTGTGTTTTTTACTTAGAGAGTCAAGTAGAGATGTGAAAAGAATTTTCTTAGAAGTATTTTCTTGAGCAGTTGTTGAGTTGCAAAAAATAAAAGTACAGCAAATTAATAACAGATTGATTATTAATTTTTTTTGTAGCATTTAGAAAAAGAGTTTCGTAAATATAACGAAATTATTTTTTTTGAATAATAAGTTGGTTCTTTAATTTGGTAATCTTCACGTTTGCAGATTTCTCAATTGCTTTTATACAGATACTTAAGTTTGTAATTGGAATTCCACCTGTAATTAATTTTGTTTTACAAGTTTCGTCTTTAAATATAGCGGTAAGGCCATAGGTGTCCTGAATTTTTTGAATAGCCTCTACAAGTGGTAGTTTTTCGAAAATAATAGAACCGTCTTTCCAGGATGTTTTAAATCTAGAGTCTACTTTTTCTTTTTGCTCAGTGATTAAATTATTTACAGAAGAATAAGAAATAAAGTTCCCTGGAGTCATTTTTTGAGTAGTTCCATTTTTAAGCTCTAGCCAAATGCTTCCTTCTTCTAAAAATACAGCTGTTTTTTGATGTTTTGTATCTACATTAAATGAAGTTCCGTAGACTTCAACATTTAAATCATCTGTAACTACCCAGAATTTTGCATTTGTTGTTGTTTTTTTATCTACTTGGAAAAAAGCTTCTCCAGTTAACCAAACTTTACGATTGTCATTTTTATAATAGTAAATAGATGAGTTAGCATTTAATGTAACTAGGCTGCCATCCATTAGTTTTAGATTAAGAACCTCTCCATAAGCCGTTTTATAGGTGATTTTTTCTGGATTTCCATTAAAGGTATAAAGTCCAACAGAAATTAGTAATAAAATTGATGCAGCAATACCAATAAGTTTAAAGTAGCTAGGTGATTGTTTTTTTTGTACTTCTAAATTGTTAGCTTTAATCTTATTTTCTAATAATGCCCATTCTGAATTTATTTTTTCCTTGCTAGGCTCATTAAGTTTAAATTGAACTCCTAATATGATATCTTTTGCTTCGTAAACTAAATCTTTCTTGTTAGGGTTGTAGGCTATCCATTCATCCCAAAAATCAACATCTGTAAGTCTATTTGCTTTTGCCCAGTTGTTGAAAGATTCGTCTGAAAGAAAATCTTCTATAGTATTGTAATTTTTTTTAGCCATTATTTGTTAAGTAATTCAACGTTTTTGGGGTTTTTTCTCTTTCTCTATTATTAATAAGTATATTCTGAATAAAATATACTCTTAATTATTTGCGAAATTAAGAATTTATTAATTGAAGAATAGAGACTTCTTCTCTTAAATTTTTTATGGCCTTATGGATAGTGTTTGCAGCACTTTGGTAGTTTACTTCCATTATGCTGGCAATGTCATTGGTATTTAAACCAGAATAATATTTTAAATAAATGGCTTCTTTTTGTCGTTTTGGTAGCTTGTTGAGTAAAACAGTAATGTTTTTGTTTTTGAAAGTTTCACTTTCTTGATGTGTTAGTATTTCTTCAGGTGTAAATTGAATGTCAATAACTTTAACGTCCATTTCATCAAAGGAAACAATTTTAGATTTTTTTTTCAAGGTTTTTATCAAATGTCTTCTGTAAGATGAGAATAAATAGGGGGCAATAGAGTCTAAGTCACTAAGGTTTTCTCTGTGTTCATAGACGTATAAAAAAAAATCTTGCAATGTGTCTTCTGTTAATGGAACCTTTCTAGATATTTTTAACCCATAATTATATAACATAGGGTAATACGTTTTATACAGAATAGAAAAAGCGTTTAAATCACCTTCTTTTAGTGCTTTCCAGACATACTCATCGGATAAATTTTTCATTTTTTGAAAAGACGTTTATTTTTTCATAAAAGTAATAAAAAATATATTAATGTTATTTTTTTGTTAAAATCCATTTTTTTTTATTGTGTGTGTAATTTAATGTTTGGTTTAAATCAAAAGACTATATTTGCACTCGCAAAAAAATCAATAAAAAGATCAGATGAAAGCTGGAATTGTAGGATTACCAAACGTAGGAAAATCAACCTTATTTAACTGTTTGTCAAATGCAAAAGCGCAAAGTGCAAACTTTCCTTTTTGTACTATAGAACCAAATATTGGTGTGGTTAATGTGCCAGATGATAGACTGGAGAAATTAGAAGAGTTGGTAAACCCAGAAAGAGTGCAACCTGCAACTGTAGAGATTGTGGATATTGCAGGATTGGTTAAAGGAGCAAGTAAAGGTGAAGGGCTAGGAAATCAATTCTTGGCAAACATTAGAGAAACAGATGCTATTATTCATGTATTGCGTTGTTTTGATAATGATAATATTATTCACGTAGAAACAACAATTGATCCTATTAGAGATAAAGAAATAATTGATATTGAGCTACAACTAAAAGATCTAGAGACGGTTGAAAAACGTTTAGAAAGAGTAAAGCGAAATGCTAAAACTGGAAATAAAGAAGCACAAGCTGAATTAGCAGTGTTGTTAAAAATCCAAGAAACATTATTAAAAGGAGAATCTGTAAGAACATTAGAGTTTACAGAAAAAGAAGAAGAGTTTGTGAGAATATTGCAAATGATAACTTCAAAACCTGTGTTATATGTTTGTAATGTTGATGATAAGTCAGCGGTTTCAGGAAACGCATATGTTGATAAAGTAAAAGAAGCAATTGCAGATGAAAATGCTGAAATTATCATTTTAGCAGTAGGAACGGAGGCTGATATTAATGAATTGGATGATTATGAAGAGCGTCAATTATTTTTAGAAGATTTAGGACTAGAAGAGCCAGGAGCTTCTAAGTTAATTAGATCAGCCTATAAATTATTAAAACTACAAACCTATTTTACCGCAGGTGTAAAAGAAGTAAGAGCTTGGACAATTAATGTAGGTGATACAGCGCCACAAGCAGCTGGTGTAATTCATACTGATTTTGAAAAAGGATTTATTAGAGCAGAAGTAATTAAATACAACGATTATGTTGCTTTAGGTTCTGAAGTGAAAGTAAAAGAAGCTGGAAAATTATCAGTAGAAGGTAAAGAATACATCGTTCAAGATGGAGATATGATGAATTTTAGATTCAACGTTTAAGGATTTAAAAAGCACTTCAAAAATTATTAAAAACTCTGTTGATAACTAATTCAATAGAGTTTTTTGTTTTTTAGTTGTAAATGCTATTTTAGCAAGGCATTCAACCTTCTTAATTTATGGCACAAGAAACAAAATATACCGAAGACAATATTCGATCTCTCGATTGGAAAGAGCATATACGTATGCGCCCTGGAATGTATATTGGTAAGTTGGGTGATGGGTCTTCTCCTGATGATGGAATTTACATTTTATTAAAAGAGGTGCTAGATAATTCTATTGACGAATATGTGATGGGTGCTGGTAAGACCATAGATATTTCTATTAGAGATAAACAGGTAACGGTTCGCGATTATGGTCGTGGGATTCCGCTTGGAAAAGTGGTAGATGTAGTTTCTAAAATGAATACTGGTGGGAAATACGATTCCAAAGCCTTTAAAAAATCTGTAGGATTAAATGGAGTTGGTACCAAAGCCGTAAATGCTTTATCAGAATATTTTAAAGTACAATCTGTAAGAGATAATAAAACTTCTTGGGCAGAATTTAATCAAGGAAATATAATTGAAGTAGAAGATGCACATGAATCGTCGTTACGAAAAGGAACCAAAGTTCAGTTTATTCCAGATGAAGTTATTTTTGGGAAATACAAATACAGAAATGAATATGTAGCTAAAATGTTGAAAAACTATGTGTACTTAAACACTGGTTTGACAATCGTTTTTAATGGTGAAAAATTCTTTTCTGAGCATGGGCTAAAAGATTTATTACAAGAGAATACATCTGAAACAGATTTGTTGTATCCAATTATTCACCTGAAAGAAGAGGATATTGAAATTGCTATTACACATAGTAAAACACAGTATTCAGAAGAATATCATTCGTTTGTAAACGGACAGCATACTACACAAGGAGGAACGCATCAAGCAGCGTATAGAGAAGCTATTGTAAAAACTGTACGTGAATATTTTGGCAAGAATTATGAGTCATCAGATATTCGTAAATCCATTATATCTGCCATTGCAATAAAAGTAATGGAACCCGTTTTTGAAAGTCAGACAAAAACAAAACTGGGTTCTACAGAAATGGGTGGTGGTTTACCAACGGTAAGAACATTTATCAACGATTTTGTAAAAACAAAACTAGATAATTACTTGCATCAAAATACAGATGCGGCGGAAGCAATTCAGTGTAAAATATTACAAGCAGAACGGGAGCGTAAGGAGTTATCCGGAATTCGAAAATTAGCTAAAGACAGAGCTAAAAAAGCGAGTTTGCATAACAAGAAACTACGTGACTGTAGAGTGCATTTTGGAGATATCAAGAAAGAAAATTATTTAGACACTACTTTGTTTATAACCGAGGGAGATTCAGCTTCTGGGTCTATCACAAAATCTAGAAATGTAAACACACAAGCAGTGTTTAGTTTAAAAGGAAAACCTTTGAACTCGTATGGATTGTCTAAGAAGATTGTATACGAAAATGAGGAGTTTAATTTATTACAAGCTGCTTTAAATATAGAAGATGGAATAGAGGGTTTGCGTTATAATAATATTGTAATTGCTACGGATGCCGATGTAGACGGAATGCATATTCGGTTGTTATTGATAACATTCTTTTTACAATTTTTTCCAGAAGTAATCAAAGAAGGGCATTTGTACATTTTAGAAACGCCATTGTTTAGAGTTCGAAATAAAAAGGATACCTATTATTGCTATTCTGATGATGAGAAACGAGAGGCAATTGGCAAGTTAAGAGGTAAACCAGAGATTACTCGATTTAAAGGGTTAGGTGAGATTTCTCCAAATGAGTTTGTGCATTTTATAGGAAACGATATTCGTCTAGATCCTGTGATGCTAGATAAAGAAGTGCCTGTTGAATCAATGTTGTCTTTCTATATGGGGAAAAACACACCAGATAGACAAAAATTCATCATTGAGAACTTGAAAGTTGAATTGGATATAATTGATGAAGAAGTATGAGTGAAGAAAACAACGACTACGAACATGAAGAAGAAGTAAATCATCAGATCGATCCGGTTGAAACCATTACCAAGGTTACTGGAATGTACAAGGAATGGTTTTTAGATTATGCTTCGTATGTAATATTAGAAAGAGCAGTACCTGCAATCGACGATGGTTTTAAGCCAGTACAACGTCGTATTTTGCATTCTATGAAAGATTTAGATGATGGACGTTACAATAAAGTAGCAAACATTGTTGGACATACAATGCAATACCATCCGCATGGAGATGCTTCTATTGGAGATGCCATGGTGCAAATTGGTCAGAAAGAATTGCTGATTGATATGCAAGGAAACTGGGGTAACACTTTAACAGGTGATCGAGCAGCTGCATCAAGGTATATTGAAGCACGTCTTTCTAAGTTTGCATTAGATGTAGTTTTTAATCCAAAGACTACAGAATGGCAATCTTCTTATGATGGTCGTAGAAAAGAACCGATTAACCTTCCTGTAAAATTCCCAATGTTATTGGCACAAGGTGGAGAAGGAATTGCAGTTGGTTTATCAACTAAAATATTACCACATAACTTTAACGAACTTATAGATGCTTCAATCAAACATTTAAAAGGACGTAGCTTTAAAATTGTACCTGATTTCTTAACAGGCGGAATTGCAGATTTCACCAATTATAATGAAGGAAAGCGTGGCGGTAAAGTAAGAGTAAGAGCTAAGATTTCTCAATTAGATAAAAAGACGTTAGTAATTACAGAAATTCCTTTTAGCACAACTACTACTACATTGATTGATAGTATTATTAAGGCGAATGAAAAAGGAAAAATAAAGATTAAAAAAATAGAAGACAATACGGCTGCCAATGTAGAAATATTAGTGCATTTACCGGCTGGAATATCACCAGATAAAACGATTGACGCCTTATTTGCATTCACAAATTGTGAGAATTCTATTTCGCCTTTATGTTGTGTTATTGAAGATAATAAACCTGTTTTTATTGGTGTTCATGAAGTATTGCGAAAATCTACTGATAATACAGTTGAGTTATTAAAATTAGAGCTTGAAATTCAATTAAATGAATTAGAAGAGCAATGGCACTTTGCTTCGTTAGAGCGTATTTTTATTGAAAACAGAATCTATCGAGATATTGAAGAAGAAGAAACTTGGAAAGGTGTTATTGCTGCAATTGATAAAGGATTGCAACCACACATAAAGCACTTAAAAAGAGCAATTACAGAAGAAGATATTGTTAGGTTAACAGAAATCAGAATTAAAAAGATTTCTAAGTTTGATATTGATAAAGCAAAACAACACATTGAAAGTTTAGAAGATAAAATTGAAGAAGTAAAAAACTACTTGGCAAATTTAATTGAGTTTGCTATTAATTTCTTTAAGCGTTTAAAAACTACCTACGGAAAAGGAAAAGAACGTAAAACAGAAATCAGAATCTTTGATGATATTGTTGCTACGAAAGTGGTAATGCGTAACACAAAGTTATATGTGAATAGAGAAGAAGGTTTTGTAGGAACATCGCTTAAAAAGGATGAGTACGTTACCGATTGTGCAGATATAGACGATATTATTGTGTTTAAGAAGGATGGAAGTATGATGATTACAAAAGTGGCTTCTAAAACTTTTGTAGGAAAAGACATCATTCATCTAGCTATCTTTAAGAAAGGAGATAAGCGTACTGTTTATAACATGATGTATAGAGACGGTGCTAAAGGCCCGAGTTATATGAAGCGTTTTACAGTTACTGGTGTTACTAGGGATAAAGCATACGATTTAGCCAATGGAAGTAAAGGTTCTAAAGTGCTCTATTTTACTGCAAACCCTAATGGAGAAGCAGAAGTGGTAACCATTAACTTAAGAGCTGTAGGAAGTGTTAAGAAATTAAAATGGGACATTGATTTTGCCGATTTGGCAGTAAAAGGTAGAGGTGTAAGAGGAAATACAGTTACAAAATATTCAATTAAAAATGTCGAATTTAAAGCTGCAGGTGTTTCTACTTTAAAACCTAGAAAGGTTTGGTTTGATGATACAGTGCAGCGTTTAAATGTTGATGGTAGAGGTGAATTGCTAGGCGAATTTAGAGCTGAGGATAAATTACTTATTGCACATCAATCGGGAAAAGTAAAAGCAGTAACGCCAAATTTAGCAAGTCGTTTTGAGGATGATATGATTGTGTTAGAGAAATGGAAGCCAAAAAAGCCGTTGTCTGCGATCTATTTTGACGGTGATAAAGAACGGTATTATGTAAAGCGTTTCTTGATAGAGCATGTAGATAAAGAAGAGGTGTTTATTTCAGAACATCCGAAGTCGAAATTAGAAATTATTGCAACAGATTTTAGACCTATGGCTGAAGTTGTGTTTTCTAAACGAAGTATCGATAGTATTCAAGTTGATTTCGAGGATTTTATAGCGATTAAAGGGATAAAAGCACAAGGAAATCAGTTAACTGTAGATAAAATAAAACAAGTAAACTTGTTAGTACCCTTGCCTTATGAAGAGCCAGAAGAGATCACGTCAGAAGAAATAGAGGTTGTAGAGGAAGAGGTAATTACCAAAGAAGAGACATTGCCATTAGAGATTACAAACCTGGAGGAAATAACCATTGAAAAACCTGTTTTAACTAGTGAGGACAAAGCGAAAAGAGCATTACAAAAAACAATAGAAAAGAAAAAGGCTGAGCAAAAAGCAAAAGATGATGAAAATCAACAAAAATTGTTTTAAATGAATAAAACCATAGGATTAATTGGTGGAATGACTCCAGAGTCAACAATACTATATTATAGAACGTTGAATAAGTTAGCGGCTTCAAGATTTGGGAAAATTCATTCGTGTAATGTATTGCTAGAGTCAGTTGATTTCGGAATGGTTTCTAAATTTCAAAAAGAAAATCGTTGGGATTTGCTGAATGAAATGATGGTTAAATCTGCTAAAAACCTTGAAAAAGGTGGAGCAAAATGTATATTGATTTGCGCAAACACCATGCATTTAGCCATAGATGAAGTTCGAAAATATGTAAAGATTCCTGTATTACATATTGCTGATGCAACGGCAATTGTAATTGAAAAGACTAATCTTAGTAAAGTGGCGTTGTTGGGAACAAAATACACAATGGAGAAAACATTTTATAAAGATGTTTTGACCGATAATAATATAGAAACCATCATTCCACATGAAGCTGATAGAGATCGCATTCATGATATTATTTATAATGAATTAGCTTTTGGAGAGTTAAATCCAGAATCTAAGCAAGAGTATCTTAGAATTATCAATGAGTTAATTGAGCAAGGAGCAGAGGGGGTCATTTTAGGCTGTACAGAGATTCCGTTATTGATTCAGCAAGAAGACGTTTCTGTTCCTGTGTTTGATACCACAACTATTCATGCTACAGAAGCATTTAATCAAATGGTAAACGAATGAAAGACTTTTTTAATTCGGTATTGAAATTAGATACTTTTTGGAGTATCTTTTTATATGTATTTCTTGTATTTCTTGTTTCTTGGATACTTTCGAGAATTATACGATTTAGTATCGTCTTATATTTAAAAAAATCAAAATCAGAAAAATATAAAAATACAAGTCTTCAGTTTTTGAAAAACTCTATTAAGTTTTTCATTGGGCTTATTGCGCTTTTCTATATTGTAATGTCGGTTCCTTCATTAAGAAGTAAAGCAACACTTATTTTTTCTGGAGCAGGAATTTTGGCTGCTATTATTGGTTTTGCTGCTCAAGCAGCGCTTTCTAATTTAATTGCGGGTGTTTTTATTGTGGTTTTTAAGCCTTTTAGAGTTGGTGATTATATAAAGCTCGATGAAGAGCGTATAGGAATTGTTCAAGATATTACGTTAAGGCATACGGTAATTAATAACTTTGAAAATAAAAGGCTAATTATCCCGAATTCAATCATCAGTACAGAGTCTGTGCTAAATCATACAATTGATGATTCTCATGTATTAAGTTTTAATGATTTTAAATTGGGTTTATTTGCGGATATAGATTTTGCAAAGAAAATTATAGAAGAAGAGGCGCTGAGGTTAGATGGTGTAATTGATTACAGAACGCCATCAGAAGTGGTAACCACAACGAATCAGATTGAAACAAGAGTCATAGAGGTTTTTGAAAGCTACATTCATCTTAGGGCTTATGTGTGGATTAATGATCCATTTATGGAGTTTAAAATTAAATGTGCTTTAAGAGAGCTTGTGCATAAACGTTTTGTTAAAGAGCAAATAGAAATGCCAATTCCCGTTCGTAAAATTTACCAAGCCTAATTCATTTTTTCAAAAAAGGTAGGTGTATAGTCTTTCAGTAACTCTGGATGTGTGATTTTAATAATGTCTTTTAATACTAAATCTGGTCTTGTTGGACCTAGTTCAAAATAGATCGTACCACCGGTTTCGCCAACCTTAGTTGCAAACGTAAAAAGTTTATCGTTTTTAAAAGCAGTAAATGTTTGGTAGTTTTTATTTCTACTTAACATTTGTTCTTTATTTCTAAAAAAACCTGGAGCAATCCAAATATCAGCTTTTTTGCCTTTGTCTAGAACACTTTCAAAACTAATAGATAAGCTTCCTTTTCCTTTAGAGTCTTTCCATAGGTAATTTGTGTTTGCATCTTTTAAAAACTGAGCAACGAAGCTTTCTCCAGCTGGTAAGTTCCAAATATCTTTACTCATAATTGCGCCAGATAAAATAGTAGGTTTTGTAGTGGCTTTGCTTGCAATTAATTTCGCGTCATTGTAGTTCTTTTCGATAACTTTAAATATACTATCTGCTTCTTTTTCTTTATTGTATAAAACACCAAAAAATTTAATCCATTCTGCTCTACCAAGCGGGGTTTCCTCAAGCCAATCGCCATTTAAAACAACTGGAATTCCAGATTTTTCAATCAAATTTAAAGACTTGTTAGTTTTGCTCATGCTAAAGCCAATAACAACCTCTGGTTTTAGGTCTAATAAGATCTCTGTATTTAAAGAAGCTTTTACGCCAATTTCTTTTACTTTGTTTGCATCAATTAATTTTCTTGTTTTTGGTGATGAAACATATTTTGTATGCGGAAAACCAACTAAGGTGTTTTCTACACCTAATAGCTCTAACATTGGAATATGAGTTGTAGAAGTAACGACTACTCTGTTTATTGGTGTATGTATTAGTGTTCCTTTCGGATACATTGAACTGCTCTTTCCGTTGGTAGTTAAAATGTATTCAAATTGCTCTTTTGCATTTAAATAAGGTGATTTAATTATTAGTTTTTTAGAGTTGTTAAAATGCTGAATGTCAAATCCTTTAGCGTATTTAATCTTAAGTGATTCTTTAAGTGTGTGTTCTCGTTTTTTTGAGCTACTGTTTTCTTTACATCCAATAAAAATTATGGATACTAAAAATATTCTAACTAAAAATTTCATGTCTAATAATTTGAATTGCAAGGTTACAAAAATGTTCTGAATAAAGTTTTATTAGTTGTATAATTTCAAGTACATTTGCCGCGAATTTTGGTTTTATCACTTCATCATAATTGATAAATTAAAAGGGAATTTGGTGACACAATTTATTGTTATCCCAAAGCTGTTCCCGCAACTGTAAGCTTAGTTCTTTTAGAAAGGACGCTTGTAATAATTCTTTAGCCACTGTTTTAAAACTGTACTAATTCAGTTAAAATGGGAAGGCAAATTACAAGACGCGAGCCAGGAGACCTGCCAATGATCACTGAGTAAAAACTTTCGGGATAAAAGTTTTTGTACCTATTCATTTCGTACAAAATTTCCTGATTTATTTGTTAAATTTAAATCATTAGTAATGAACAAGCAATTAAGTATTGTGGGTCTGTTAGCATTATTTGTTGTTAGCGGCACAGCGTATTCGCAAGAAACAAAAGAAAAAGAAATTCAACTTGACGAAGTTGTTATTTCTGCAACCAAATTTAAGCTAAAAAAAGAAAAAGTAGGAAAGGTTATTCACAAAATAACGCAACAAGAGATTCAAAACAATGCTGGTAAAACAGTAATGGAATTATTAAATGCGATTCCGGGTGTAGAAATTAAAGGCGCAAATTCTGTACAAGGCGCAATTAAAGGAACCTATATTCGAGGAGGTAGAAACCGTCAGGTTTTAGTTTTGATCGATGGAGTTCCGGTAATAGATCCAACAGGAATCAGTCAGGAATATGATTTGCGTTTATTGAGTTTAAGTCAGATTGAATCAATTGAAGTGATGAAAGGAGCTTCAAGTACAATTTATGGTTCTGGAGCTGCATCTGGTGTTGTAAATATTATTTTAAAGAAAGCTCCATCAAATACAATATCAGGTGCTTATGAAGTAAGTGTAGGAACTTACAACTCGGCAACTATTAAGAGCAAAAAGGTGCAGGATATAAACCATAATGCTACAGTGAGCGGAAGTTTAAGTAAGTTTAATTACTTGGCTTCTTTAAGTCTATCTGATATTGATGGTATTTCTTCTGCAAAGAGTATTACAAATCAAAAATTTTCAACAGATCCTTTTCGCAGTGAAAGTGGGGTGTTTAAATTAGGATATAGAGCATCAAATGACTTTAATATTGTATCGTTTTTTAATATTGATAACTTAGAGTATAGTTTTGATGCTGGGAGACATATTGATTCTGAAACGAATAAGGCTACTCAAAAGCAAGTAAGAATAGGTGTGAAGCCAACATATAGCTATGAAAATGGAAAAGTATTTGCAGTTGCTTCATTTAACAGAGTTAAAAGAGAAATGTTTGGGAACTCTTATGAGGGAAAGTCTACAAATATTGAGGCTGTAAATAAGTGGGATATTAATAGTAATACTCAGTTAATATCTGGGGTTAATTATCAAAAACACTTTAATCAAACTAATTCTGCTTGGGGAAATATCGAAAATGATGTTGCAAACTTCAACACGTTAGATGTGTTTGCAGCAGCAATTTATACAACAGATTTTAACCTAACCATTAATGTTGGAGGAAGATTGAATAAACATAGTAATTATGGAAGTCATTTGGTGTACCACATCAATCCTTCTTACAATGTTATCAATACTGATAAAGCTTCGTTAAAACTGTTAACGTCTTATAGTACGGCATTTATCGCGCCAAGTTTGTATCAATTATTCTCAGTATATGGAAATCAAGTTTTAGATCCTGAGACAAATAAAACGTTTGAAATTGGTTTTGAAATTGGTTTTGAAAAATGGTTTGATGTGAATGTAGTTTACTTTAGCAGAAAAGAAAGTAATGCAATTATTTTTAATGGTTTGTCTGTTGCTCCTTGGGGACAATATGGAAATGCAACAAGTAATATCAAAGCTAATGGTGTAGAAACTACAATGACTATAAGATCATCTAAAAATTTAGATGCAACTGTTGGTTATGCATATACAGATAAAGATGAAGAAGCTGATTATATTCCGCAAAACAAATTAACAGCTCAGTTTAACTATAAGCCATTTAACAATGCTTTTGTTTCTTTAGTTTATAAAAATGTAAGTGAAAGAACAGGGAAGTATTATGATGCTTCAGTATTCTCTACAGTAGAAGAGCAGTTACCAAGTTATCAGTTAATGGATGTAAATGCTAATTATAAATTATTGGATGATAAAATTACTGTATTTGGGTCTATTACAAATCTATTTAATGAAGATTATGAAGAAACTCTTGGGTATACAACAAGAGGAAGAAACTTTAAATTTGGAGTTCGATTCCAGTTTTAATCGCAGGGAGATAAACTAAACTATTATAAAAGCTAAAAAGCCTTCAAGAAATTGAAGGCTTTTTTTATGAAATCAGTTTTTTTGTTTCGTTTTTAATAAAAGCAATAGCAGTTTCAGTAGCCGGAATCTCATCTTTATAAGCTAGCATCATCTTTTCTCTTAATTCTTGCGCGTTTTCACTTATAGAAGCAATTTGCTTTAATTTTTGAATAGTAGCTGCTTTTGAAGTGATAATTACGTTCCAACATTCATCAGAAATATATAATTGTTGCACTAAATTATGTTCAAACTCTTGCTCAATGCTTTTTAAAAGTAGTTGTAAATATCCTTGACTAGAAGTGTCAATTGGTTTTACTCGGATTAATAATTTTATAGGATTGATTCGTTCGCAAAATAACACCATGCGTTCAAAAGCTTGTAGTTTTATTGGTAAACCTTCTTTTCTCTTTTGGATGATTGTTTCAAGTTTATGTTGATTGTTGAGTTGTTTTATAAGTCTATTAAAGAAATAATAAACAACAAGTCCCAAAACTAAAGCGGGCGATAAGTATCCTACTATTTCTATAAATGTATCTTCCATATATGTGTTTTATGCTTCAAAAATAGGAGATAAAATTACATAAATGGTTGTTTGAATCTAATAACTTTTCGTTAAAATAAAAATGTCGATAACTTTTATTGTAATACTCAATATGGCATTGTATTTTTGAACTTCTTAAAAATCAATTTCTTGTCGAACTATTTAGATTCTTTAAACCCTGCTCAGAGAGCAGCAGTTATACAAAAAGATGGACCAATGATTATTATCGCTGGTGCAGGCTCTGGAAAAACTCGTGTGCTTACCTATAGAATTGCACACCTAATGAAGCAAGGCGTAGATGCGTTTAATATTTTGTCGTTAACGTTTACAAACAAGGCTGCAAAAGAAATGAAAGAGCGTATTGGTTCTGTTGTAGGTTTTAGCGAGTCTAAAAACTTGTGGATGGGAACATTTCACTCTGTTTTTGCAAGAATTCTACGTTCAGAAGCAGATAAATTAGGGTTTCCTTCTAATTTTACTATTTATGATTCTCAGGATTCTGTTCGTTTAATTTCATCAATAATTAAAGAGATGCAGTTGGATAAAGACCGATATAAACCGAAACAAATTTTAGGTAGAATATCATCTTTAAAAAACAGCTTGATAACAGTCAATGCCTATTTTAATAATTCTGATTTGGTAGAAGCAGATTTACATGCTAGTAGACCAAAAGTAGGAGAGATTTACAAAGAATATGTAGCTAGATGTTTTAAGTCTGGCGCAATGGATTTTGATGATTTATTGTTAAGAACAAATGAAGTGCTTGCACGTTTTCCAGAAGTGTTAGCTAAATATCAAGATCGTTTTAGATATATAATGGTTGATGAGTATCAAGATACAAATCATTCACAGTATTTAATTGTAAAAGCACTGGCAGATCGTTTTCAAAACATTTGTGTTGTAGGAGATGATTCTCAGAGTATTTATAGTTTCCGTGGTGCAAACATCAGTAATATCTTAAATTTCCAGAAGGATTATCCAGGTGTAGCTACATTTAAGTTAGAGCAAAATTATCGTTCAACTAAAAACATTGTAAATGCTGCAAACTCTGTTATCGAAAAAAATAAAACTCGTTTAGATAAAGTTGTTTGGACTTCTAACGATGAAGGAGAAAATATCAAAGTGATGCGTACAATTTCTGATGGAGAAGAAGGGCGATTTGTTGCACAGTCTATGTGGGAGAACATGATGAATAATCAGTTAACTGCTGATGCATTTGCTGTGTTGTACAGAACAAATTCACAATCTAGAGCTTTAGAAGATGCGTTGCGAAAAAAGGGGATTCAGTATAAAATTTATGGAGGAATTTCTTTTTATCAGCGTAAAGAGATTAAAGACTTGCTTTCGTATTTACGAATGTTGATCAACCCAAACGATGAAGAAGCATTAAAGAGAGTAATAAACACTCCGGCAAGAGGAATTGGTGCCACAACCATTGATAAAATTACGATTGCCGCAAATCATTACAAAAAATCGATTTTTGAAATTCTAAAGAATATTGATAAAGTAGACTTGAAAATCAATTCAGGAACTAAAGGTAAATTACAGAATTTTGTAAATATCATTTTAGCGCTTCAAATAGATTCACAAACTAAAAATGCTTTTGAAATAGCTGAAATTATTGTTAATAGAGTTGGTTTAATTAAAGAATTGGAAAAAGAAGGCACTCCAGAAGCAATAAGTAAAGTTGAAAACATTCAAGAATTGTTGAATGGTATTAAAGATTTTATTACTGATAAAATTGAGACGGGAGAAGATGCTTCTTTGCCAGTATTTTTAGAAGATGTTGCATTGGCTACTGATTTTGATTCTGATAAAAAAGATGATACGCCAAGAGTTTCTATGATGACAGTACATCAATCTAAAGGATTAGAATATCCATATGTTTATATTGTTGGTTTGGAAGAAAACTTATTTCCATCAGGAATGAGTATGAGTACCCGAAGTGAGCTAGAAGAAGAAAGAAGGTTGTTTTATGTAGCTTTAACAAGAGCAGAGCATCAAGCGTATTTAACCTATGCGCAAACGCGTTATCGTTGGGGGAAATTAACAGATGCAGAGCCGAGTAGGTTCTTAGAAGAAATTGATGATAAATTTCTAGAATACTTAACGCCGAAAAGCCCAGAACCTAGTGCAAATAGGTTTGTAGATGCTAGTTTATTTGACACACCTTCAAAAACGATTCGCTTTCAAAAACCAATCAAACGTCAAAAACAAGAATTTAAAGCTAAAAAGGAACAAGAATTTACAGTTCCAAAAAACCTTAAAAAAGTAGTGAGAGCTACTTCAGAAAAATCGAATCTTTTTGATAACGATATTACTGTAGGTACCTTTGTAGAGCATAATAGATTCGGTGCTGGAGAAGTATTGAGCTTAGAAGGAGCTGGGCCAAATAAAAAAGCCGAAATCAAATTCGGGACCGTAGGAAAGAAAAAATTATTATTACAATTTGCAAAGTTAAAAGTCATTGGTTAAAACAAGTATTTTTTAATTTTTGATTACTAGAAATAAATACTTAATTTGCAATCTTTAAATACTACAAAAACAAAAAGAAAATAATAGCGTTTTAGCTATAGATTTCAATACAAATTATAATGAACTTCGAACTAGAATATAACTCAGAAAGACCGTTAATGATTATCCCAGAATACGGTAGACATATACAGAAATTGGTAGATCATTGTTTGGCTCTTGAAAGCAAAGAAGAGCGCAATACAATGGCTAAAGCAATTGTAGATGTAATGGGGAATTTACAACCGCATTTACGTGATGTGCCAGATTTTAAGCATAAGCTTTGGGATCAATTGTTTATCATGTCAGACTTTAAATTAGATGCAGAATCACCTTATGGGATGCCATCTAAAGAAGAGTTACAAGAGAAGCCAGAAGGATTACCATACCCAAAATCGGCTTCTAGATATCGTTATTATGGAAATAATATCCAAACAATGATTGATGTTGCTCTAACTTGGGAAGAGGGAGAAAAAAGAGATGCATTGGTTTTTGTTGTTGCGAACCACATGAAAAAGTGTTACCTGAATTGGAATAAGGATACTGTTGATGATGCTGTAATCTTTAAGCACTTATTAGATTTATCTGATGGTAAACTTGATTTAACAAACTCTGAAGATAAACTTTCTGAAAGTAAAAATTTATTAAGAAAAAGGACTTCACAGCAAGGGAATAAAGGTAAAACACATTCTAATACCAATAGAAATACAAGTAACAGAAGTAGTCACACCAATAGAAAAAGATAAATATGGCATCATTTAAAATTGAAGGAGGTCACAAACTGAGTGGTACTATTACTCCACAGGGAGCAAAAAATGAAGCATTACAAATTGTTTGTGCAGTATTACTAACTCCTAAAAAAGTGATAATTGATAATATTCCTGATATTATAGATGTTAATAAATTGATATTCATCTTAGGAGAATTAGGTGTTAAAATAGAAAAACTAGGATCAAATTCATATAGTTTTCAAGCTGATGATATTAATCTTGAATATTTAGAATCAGCAGAATTTAAAAGAGATGGAAGCTCGCTAAGGGGTTCTATTATGATTGTTGGGCCTTTATTAGCACGTTTTGGAAAAGGATATATTCCTAGACCAGGAGGAGATAAAATAGGGCGAAGACGATTAGATACACATTTTGAAGGGTTTATCCGTTTAGGAGCAAAGTTTAGATACAATAAAGAGGAATATTTTTATGGAGTAGAAGCAGATGAGTTGTACGGAACAGATATGTTGCTAGACGAAGCTTCTGTTACTGGTACCGCAAACATTTTAATGGCTTCTGTTTTAGCAACAGGAACAACTACTATTTATAATGCAGCCTGCGAGCCTTACATTCAACAATTGTCAAAAATGTTGAATTCTATGGGAGCAAAAATCACAGGGGTTGGTTCTAATTTATTAACTATTGAAGGAGTGAAATCTTTAGGTGGTTGTAGACATAGAGTTTTACCAGATATGATTGAGATTGGAAGTTGGATTGGTGTTGCAGTAATGACCCAATCAGAATTAACAATCAAAGATGTAAGTTGGAAAGACTTAGGTCAAATTCCGAATGTATTTAGAAAGTTAGGAGTTCAGCTAGAGCGTAAAGGAGATGATATTTATATTCCTGAACAAGAAAGTTACGAAGTTCAAAATTATATTGATGGTTCTATTTTAACTATAGCAGATGCACCTTGGCCAGGATTTACACCAGATTTATTAAGT